>JALZBI010000025.1 GCA_030947565.1 Actinomycetota bacterium | reverse complement strand
GACCAGCGCCGCGACCGCCGGACGGGGCTGGACCTCGGGCGGAGTCAGCCGCCGCTCCGGCCGTCTGTGCCGCGGCGAGACCACCGGTGAAGAGCCGCTCCCCCGGCGCCAGCTCGTGGAGCAGGGGGTGGGTGGCGTGGACCCGGGTGGTCGTGGGGCGCACGCCGGCCCGGCGGGTCAGGTCGCGCACTTCGACCATCTGGTCGTCGGTGGCCAGCGTGACGACGAGACCGTCGGCACCCGCTCGGGCGGTGCGACCGGAGCGGTGCAGGTAGGCCTTGTGCTCGACCGGCGGGTCGGCGTGGATGACGATCTCGATGTCGTCGACGTGGATGCCGCGAGCCGCGATGTCGGTGGCGACGAGCGTGGTGGCCGTGCCGGCGTGGAAGCGGTCCATGTTGCGGGTGCGCGCGTTCTGGCCGAGGTTGCCGTGCAGCTCGACGGCGGCGACACCGGCGGCGTTGAGCTGCTTGGCCAGCTTCTTCGCACCGTGCTTGGTCCGGGTGAACACGAGGCTCCGCCCGGGTGCGGCCGTCAGGTCGAGCAGCACCGGCAGGCGGGCGTCGTGGCTGACGTTGAGCACGTGGTGCGCCATCGTCGAGACCGGCGACTGCGCTGAGTCAGCTTGGTGCGTGACCGGATTGGACATGAACTTCTTGACGAGCACATCGACGCCGGCGTCGAGCGTGGCGGAGAAGAGCAGCCGCTGGGTGCCCTGCGGCGTCTTCTCGAGGATGCGGCGCACGGCGGGCAGGAACCCAAGGTCGGCCATGTGGTCGGCCTCGTCGAGGACGGTGACCTCGACGCCGCCCAGATCCAGGTGGCCCTGGGCCATGAGGTCCTCGAGGCGACCCGGGCAGGCGACGACGACGTCGACGCCTCGCCGGAGCCCGGTGACCTGAGGGTTCTGGCCCACCCCCCCGAACACGGTGAGGGAGTTCAGGCCCGAGGTCACGGCCAGCGGTGCGAGCGCGGTGTCGATCTGGGTGACGAGCTCGCGGGTCGGCGCCAGGATCAGGGCGCGGGGGCGCCGCGGGGTGCGTCGGCCGGGCCCGGCGGTGAGCCGAGCGACGAGCGGGAGGAGGAAGGCGTACGTCTTGCCGGAGCCGGTGCGGCCCCGGCCGAGCACGTCTCGGCCCGCGAGTGCGTCGGGCAGGGTCGCGGCCTGGATAGGGGTGGGCACGGTGATGCCGCGATCGGCGAGCACGGTGCAGAGGTCGGTGGGCACACCCAGACGGGTGAACAGCGTGTCATCGGACACAGGTGGGTACTCCAGTGGAAAGCGAGGGGGCGTTCTGCCCGGCGCGGGCCGTCGTGGGCCGCGGCGCATGGGAAGCGCATCGAAGAGGGTGTTCGGGCCCGAGGCAGAACTGGGCGGGCCGCTGCGATATCTACTCTACCGGCTCATCGTCCCGGCCCGCACACCGCATACCCCTATGGGGTAATACGAGCAGGGCGGCTATCGCTCGAGCGGCGGAAGGACGACACTGGGTCAATGTCCCCGCGTCCGACCCAGCCCCGTCCGCGCCCCTCAACCAGCCCGTTCCGTGACCAACCCGAGCCGGTCTACGACACCTACGCCGTCGACTGCCGGGTCATCCACGACCGGCACGGCATGGGCCAGGTGGTCCGGATGTCGGCCGACCGGATGGACGTGAAGTTCGGCACGGTCGTCGTCGACGTCGACCAGCGCAGCTCCAAGGTCCACCGGCTCTGACGCCTGACCCCGCCTCCGATCCGCCCGCTCGGGGCGGCGGGGGTAGGCCGGTCCCGGCGCCCGAGCGACCGGCAAGCGGGTCTCCGTAGACTCGGCCGGTCCCACGCGGCGTACACCGCCGGTATGCCGCCCCTCGCGCCGTAGGAGTCGCCATGGCCACCACCCCCCGCACCGCCGTCGTCACCGGAGCCGCTCGCGGTATCGGCGCCGCTACCGCGAAACGGCTCGCCGCGGACGGGCACCGGGTCGCGGTCCTCGACCTCGACGCCGCCGCCTGCGCTGACACCGTAGGAGCGATCACCGACGCCGGCGGCCAGGCCCTGGGAGTGGGTGTCGACGTCGCGGACGGCGGCCAGGTCACCGCCGCCGTCGCCCAGGTCGCCGAAGGGCTGGGGGCGCCGACCATCCTGGTCAACAACGCCGGTATCACCCGCGACAACCTCATCTTCAAGATGACCGAGCAGGACTGGGACGCGGTCATTGGGGTGCACCTGCGCGGCTCGTTCCTCATGACCCGGGCGGTCCAGGCCCACATGACGGCCGAGAAGTTCGGGCGCATCGTCAACCTGTCGTCCAGCTCGGCGCAGGGCAACCGCGGGCAGGTCAACTATTCCGCGGCCAAGGCCGGGCTCCAGGGGTTCACCAAGACCCTCGCGATCGAGCTCGGGAAGTTCGGTGTGACCGCCAACGCCGTGGCCCCAGGTTTCATCGAGACCGAGATGACGCGGGCGACGGCCGAGCGGATGGGCGTCACGTTCGAGGACTTCATCGCCCACTCCGCCAAGGCGATCCCCGTGCAACGCGTAGGGCAGCCAGAGGACATCGCCGCCGTGATCTCGTTTCTCACGAGTGACGAGGCCGGCTTCGTCAACGGCCAGGTCGTCTATGTGGCCGGCGGTCCGCTCGACTGACCTCGCGACCTCGCGACCTCGCGACCTCGCGACCTCGCGACCTACAGGCCGAGGTCGCGGCCGATGAGCTCTTTCATGATCTCGTTGGAGCCGGCCCATATTTTGGTGACGCGGGCGTCGCGCCAGGCGCGGGCCACCCGGTACTCGTTCATGAACCCGTAGCCGCCGTAGAGCTGAACGCACTCGTCGAGGACGTCGTTCTGCACCTGGGCGCTCCACCACTTGGCCTTGGCCGCGTCGACGGGGGTCAGCTCGCCTCGTGAGTGGGCGAGGACGCAGTCGTCGACGTAAGCCTGGGTGACCTCGATCTTCGTCACCAGCTCGGCGATCTTGAACTTGTTGTGCTGGAACGCCCCGATGGGTTGGCCGAAGGCTCTGCGCTCCTTGGTGTAGTCGATGGTCTCGCGCAGGATCTGCGCCGCGTGCGCGGTGTTGGAGACGGCTGCGCCGACCCGCTCCTGCGGGAGGCGCTGCATCATGGCGATGAAGCCGCCGCCCTCGTCGCCGATCCGGTTCGCGTCGGAGACCCGAAGGTCCGAGAAGAACAGCTCCGCGGTGTCGGACTCCTCCTGGCCCACCTTGTCGAGCTTGCGCCCGCGGGTGAAGCCGGGCATCCCGTTCTCGACCATGAACAACGTGATGCCCTTGGCGCCCTTGGCCGGGTCCGTCCGGGTGGCGACGATGACGAGGTCGGCCTGGTAGCCGTTGGTGATGAACGTCTTGCTGCCGTTGATGATCCAGTCGCCTGAGCCGTCACCGGCCCGCACCGCGGTCGTCTTCAGGGCGGCCAGGTCGGAGCCGCCGGACGGCTCGGTCATGGCGATGGCGCAGATCAGCTCACCCGACGCGATGCCCGGGAGCCAGCGCTGCTTCTGCTCCTCGGTGCCGAGGTCGACGATGTAGGGCGGGCAGACGTCGGAGTGGATGCCGAAGCACGACGAGACGGCGGCGTTGAAGGCCGAGATCTCCTCGGAGGCGACGGCGTTGAACCGGTAGTCCTCCGCACCGGCCCCGCCGAACTCCTCGGGGATGTCGAGCCCGAAGAGCCCCTGTTTGCCGGCCTCCTGCCAGAGCTCGCGCGGGATCGACTTGCCCTCGACCATCGCCTGCGCGTGGGGCGCCAGGGTGCGCTCGACGAACTCGCGGACGGAGCGACGGAAGGCCTGGTGGTCCTCGTCGTAGATGTTGCGGGGCATGGGCGTCTCCTCTGACTACCGGCGGGTAACTAAGCGCTCGCTTAGTGTCGCCGAGCGCGTTCCGAGTGTCAACGCCGATGCGTGGCAGACTCCCCGCCCGTGTCCTCCTCGCCCGCCCACTCATTCCTCACCCATCTCGAGTGCTCGGTCACGGGCGAGTACTACGACGCCGACGTCGTGCAGGGCCTCAGCGCCGCCGGCGCCCCGCTGCTGGCCCGCTACGACCTCGAGCGGGTCAGGGCGGAGCTCGACCGCGATGCCGTCGCCGCCCGGCCAGCGACGATGTGGCGTTACCACGAGCTGCTCCCGGTGCGGGACCCCGCCCACGTCACAACCCTGGGGGAGGGTTGGACGCCCCTGCTCCCGCTGCCGACCCACGGGGCCGCCGTCGGCCTGCCACGGCTGATGGTCAAGGACGAGGGCACCCTGCCGACCGGCTCGTTCAAGGCGCGGGGCGCGTCGGTCGGGCTGTCCCGGGCGCGCGAGCTCGGCGTCTCCGGCGTCGGCATGCCGACGAACGGCAACGCCGGAGCGGCCTGGTCGATGTACGCCGCGCGGGCGGGCATACCGACCCTGATCGGTATGCCCGTGGGGGCGCCCGAGATCTGCCGCCGCGAGTGCGTGGCGGCAGGAGCCGAGCTGTACCTCGTCGACGGGCTCATTCAGCACGCCGGGGCGATCGTGCGCGAGGCGGTCGGCCGGCGGCCGGGCTGGCAGGACGTCTCGACCCTCAAGGAGCCGTACCGGCTGGAAGGGAAGAAGACGATGGGCTACGAGCTCGTCGAGCAGCTCGGCTGGCGGGTCCCGGACGTCGTGCTCTACCCCGCGGGCGGCGGCGTCGGCCTCATCGGCATCCACAAGGCGCTGCTGGAGATGCAGGCGCTGGGGTGGATCGGGGCCGACCTGCCCCGGATGGTGGCCGTGCAGTCCACCGGATGCGCGCCGGTCGTCGACGCGGTGGAGCGAGGGCTGGACCGCGTAGTGCCCATGGAGGACTCAGCCACCCTGGCGTTCGGCATCAACGTGCCCGCGCCGTTGGGCGACGCGCTCATGCTGCAGGCCATCCGGCATACCGGTGGGACGGCCGTGGCCGTGACCGACGAGGAGATCGTGGCCGAGGTGCGCGCCGTCACCGCCGCCGAGGGACTGTTCGTGTGCCCGGAGGGGGCGGCGTGCTTCGTCGCCGCCCGGCGGCTGCGGGAGGAGGGCTGGCTGGCCGAGGACGACGAGGTGGTCGTGCTCAACACCGGCACCGGGCTGATCTACCCCGACGCCGTCCCCTACTCGGTGCCGACGCTGGCGCGGGACGGGCTCATCGCCTGACCCGCGGGCGGCGGCGGCCCGGGTCGCTAAGCGCTTGCTTAGCCGCGGACGGCTCGGGCATGCTGGCCGCGTGACCGCGACCGTGGGACCGTCGAGCGCGGAGCGGCTGCTGGACGCCGCGGTCGGGGCGTTCGCCGACAAGGGGTATGCCGCGACGACGACGCGCGACATCGCCTCCCGGGCCGGCCTGTCGCCCGC
This sequence comes from Actinomycetota bacterium, assembly GCA_030947565.1. Classification (GTDB taxonomy): domain Bacteria; phylum Actinomycetota; class Actinomycetes; order Actinomycetales; family Dermatophilaceae; genus Lapillicoccus. Next base: position 8,166 of record JALZBI010000025.1, on the reverse strand, counting down.
CGGGGTTTATGTGCACTTCGACTCCAAGGAGGCCCTGCTCCACGCGCTGAGTGTGCGTGGGCACGCGGCCGCGCTCGACCTGGTGACCCGGTCGGTGGCCCCCCCGGGGACGGCGAGCGAGCGGGTGGCCCGGGTCATGGCCGCGTTCTCGGCGTGGCACGCCGAGCACCACGACGTGGCCCGGGTGGTGCAGTACGAGTTTCCCCACCTGACTCCCGAGCACCACGCGGAGGTGGTCGAGCTGCGGCGCCGGATCGACCGCACGGTCCGTGCCGTCATCGAGGAGGGCGTCGCCTCCGGCGAGCTCGAGGTCGACGACGTCGGGGCCACCGCGCTCGCTCTGCTGTCCCTCTGCATCGACGTCGCCCGCTGGTACTCCACCGCCTCCGGTCGCTCGCCGCAGAGCATCGGCCGCACCTACGCCGCCCTCGGCCTGCGCCTCCTCACGCCCTGACCCCCTTTGACACCGAACGCGGCGTTCGGTCGCGAACGCGTCGGTGCATGGGCAGGTTCGAGACGGAGCGCGGCGTCGGGTGTGTCAGTGAGTGGGGGTCAGTCCGGCTGGTCGAGGCCTACTGCCGTGGCCGCGAGGCGGTGGTCAGGGTGCCAGCGGAACTCCAGCCGGGTGCCGTCCGTCCCTCGGGTGAACGACCCGAGGCGCACCGACCGGTGCTGCTGGAGGGCCAGGCCGAGCCGCCCGAAGTCGCCCTGCCCGGTGCCTCGGCACAGCACGACCGTGCCGTCGGCGAAGACCACCCGGATGGTCCGCGTGCCCGGAGCCGGGCGGATCGCGCGAGCGGGGATCCCCCGGCGCACGATGAGACGCAACCGGGAGTCGAGCAGAGTGTCCGCCGCGCCGGCGTGCTCGGCCCAGACCCGGTCGAGGGCGGCTCCGAGGCCGTCGATGCCGAGGATGCCGTCCGGCTGACCCGGCGGTGTCGCCTCCCTGCCCCGGCCGCGACCACGGCCGACGTCGTCCACGCCGGGGCTCGTCTGATCGGTCGGAAGGTCCAGCTGCGCGTCGAGCGCGGCATCCATCCGGGCCTGCGCCCACGCGTCGAAGGTCGGTGGCCCGGGTGGCCCGGGTGGCCCGGGTGGCCCGGGTGGCCCGGGTGGCCCGGGTGGCCCCGGTGACCTCGGAGCCGACGGCGACGTCGCGGGGTCGGCTGCAGCGGCAGGTTCAGCAGGCTCAGCGGGACCAGCGGGACCAGCGGGACGAGCCGGGTTGGTCCGGGGAACGGCGTCCGACCGGGGCACCTCCTCTCGGGGCGCGCGCCGGCGCCACCTGACCGCCGCGACGGCGGCCAGGACCAGGCTCAGCAGGAGCCAGCGCCCGTCCACCGATCCAGTGTGCGGCACGTCCAGCGATCACACAGCGCCTGTGTCGGCATCTGTGTCGGCATCGTTGCGTTGCGATGCCGAAGGGCGCGCTGTGGTCGGCCGTCAGTCGCGGGTGAGCTTGCGATAGGTCACCCGGTGCGGGCGGCTGGCCTCGAGCCCGAGGCGCTGCACCTTGTTCTCCTCGTAGGACGCATAGTTGCCCTCGAACCAGTACCAGCTGGACGGGTGCTCCTCGGTGCCTTCGTAGGCCAGGATGTGCGTCGCGACGCGGTCGAGGAACCATCGATCGTGGCTGATGACCACGGCACACCCGGGGAACTCGAGCAGGGCGTTCTCCAGCGAGCCGAGCGTCTCGACGTCGAGGTCGTTGGTGGGCTCGTCGAGCAGCAGCAGGTTGCCGCCCTGTTTGAGGGTCAACGCAAGGTTGAGCCGGTTGCGCTCTCCACCGGACAGGACGCCGGTCGGCTTCTGCTGGTCCGGCCCCTTGAACCCGAACTGCGACACGTAGGCCCGCGACGGGATCTCGACGTTGCCCACCTTGAGGAAGTCGAGCCCGTCGGACACGGTCTCCCACAGGTTCTTCTTCGGGTCGAGGCCGGCCCGGGCCTGGTCGACGTAGGAGATGTCGACGGTCTCGCCGACCTTCACGGCGCCGTCGTCCGGCTGCTCGAGACCGACGATGGTCTTGAACAGGGTGGTCTTGCCGACCCCGTTCGGCCCGATGACGCCGACGATGCCATTGCGGGGCAACGAGAACGACAGGCCATCGATGAGGACGCGGTCACCGAAGCCCTTCTTGAGGTTTTTGACCTCGATGACCGTCGACCCGAGGCGCGGCCCCGGCGGGATCTGCAGCTCCTCGAAGTCGAGCTTGCGGGTGCGGTCGGCCTCGGCCGCCATCTCCTCGTAGCGCTGCAGCCGCGCACGAGACTTGGTCTGCCGACCCTTGGCGCTCGAGCGCACCCACTCGAGCTCGTCCTTGAGGCGCTTGGCCAGCTTGGCGTCCTTCTTGCCCTGCACCTGGAGGCGGGCCGCCTTCTTCTCCAGGTAGGTGGAGTAGTTGCCCTCGTAGGGGTAGAGCCGGCCGCGGTCGACCTCGGCGATCCACTGGGCGACGTTGTCGAGGAAGTAGCGGTCGTGGGTCACGGCGAGGACGGCGCCGGCGTAGCCGGCCAGGTGCTGCTCGAGCCACTGCACCGACTCGGCGTCGAGGTGGTTGGTGGGCTCGTCGAGCAACAGCAGGTCGGGCTTCTGCAGAAGCAGCTTGCACAGGGCCACCCGGCGGCGTTCCCCGCCGGAGAGCACGGTGACGTCGGCGTCCGGCGGCGGGCAGCGCAGCGCGTCCATCGCCTGCTCCAGCTGGGCGTCGAGGTCCCACGCGTCGGCGTGGTCGATGTCCTCCTGCAGGGTGCCCATCTCGGCGAGCAGGGCGTCGTAGTCGGCGTCCGGCTCGGCCATCTCCTCGGAGATCTGGTTGTAGCGGTCGAGCTTGGCCTTGATCTCGCCGGCGCCCTCCTCGACGTTGCCGAGCACCGTCTTGCTCTCGTTGAGCGGCGGTTCCTGGAGGAGGATCCCGACGCTCGCCCCCGGGGCGAGACGGGCCTCACCGTTGGACGGCTGGTCGAGGCCGGCCATGATCTTGAGGATCGTCGACTTGCCGGCACCGTTGGGTCCGACGACGCCGATCTTCGCCCCCGGGTAGAAGGACATGGTGACGTCGTCGAGAATGACCTTCTCGTTGTGCGCTTTGCGCGCCTTGGTCATGGTGTAGATGAACTCGGGCATATCCAGAAGGCTAACCGCGGCACCCGAGCCGCACCGAATCGGTCAGGTCGCGCCGACCACCACGTAGTCGTCGCTCTCGGCCTCCTCGATCCGCCGCCCGAACCCGCCCTCGACCAGCACCCCGTGGTCGCCCTCCACGGACCCCTCTCCAACGGACCGTGGCTCGCCCGACTCCTCGCCGTCGCCTCCCATGCCCCGGTCGAAGGAGCGTTGGATCTCGGGGTCGGCCAGCCGGTCGTTGCCGTCCAGCTGGGTGCGGTCGGGCTTGGTGAACTCGCTGTAGCCCCGGGTCAGGTCGTGGCCCAGGGTGTAGGCGTCGATCTCCACGGTGGTGCGCGGCTCACCCTTCTCGGTCTCCCACTGGTTGACCCGCAGCCGCCCGTAGACGACGACGGGGTGCCCCTTCTTGACGCTCGTCATGACGTTGGCCGCGAGCGCGTTGAACGCGACGACGTTGACGTAGTTGGTGCTGCCGTCGACGAAGGTGCGCGTCTCGACGTCCCACCGGCGGGTGGTGGACGCGACGCGCAGGGTGGCGAACGGCTTGCCCACCTTGGTCGGCCGGGTGACGGGGTCGCTGACGACGTTGCCGACGACGGTGACGAAGCTCTCGTTCATCTGTCTCTCCCACTGCTGGCTCGGGGTTGTGATCTCCTCGGCCGGCGGACAACGCATACCGGCTCGTGCCCGCCAGCATCGACGCGGTGGCGGAGCCACCGGAAGAGGGACTCTGCGAGTTGTGGACCGTGGGACCTCGCGGCCGAAGGGTGTGGACAACAAGCCTGGACAACAAGCCCGGACAACCAGCCTGGACACCCAGTTCGGCCGACTCAGGAGAGGCGGGCGTCCTCGAGGAACTCACGCGTACGTCGGTGGCGGCCGAGCACGTCCTGCACCGGTTCGACGAGCTGCTCGGTCGCGACGACCGCCACCGCCTCGTGCAGCCGCCGCGACACCAGGGCGGTCCGCCGCCGTGCCCCGACCCGGGCCGCGGCTCGCGAGAGCCATGCGAGCAGCAGCCCGAGGACCACCCCGGCCACCAGCAGCAGCGTCGGCAGCGGCACCGCCCCGACCTTCGGGGTGTCGATCTGCGGCAGCTGGAGCCACCCGGTGACGCCGAGGGCCACCAGCCAGAGGAGACCGACGACGGCGGCCACCCCGAACAGCCACTGCAGCGAGCCGAGGACGCGCCACCACATCGGTGCCCTGGCTCGCAGCGGGGTGGTCACGACGACGCGGTCGAGCCGCTGGTAAAGCCGGTCGTCCGTCGGAGCGACGGCGTCGGACACCGCCTCCGCCCACAGCACCGGGAGCCCGTCGGACGCTCGCTCGGTCAGCTGGAGCGCAGCGAGCTTGACGGCCGAGCGTGCCGACGCGGACGGGGCCGGGATCGACGACCGGCCGACGATCTGGCGGACGTCGAGCGGGTTGACCTCCTCGAGGACCTGCGAGGGCACCCGGTCGAGCCTCAGCCGGCGCAGCGGGTCTGGACGCAGCTTGCGACCCCACCGGGTGAAGATCCAGCCAGTGCGGCCCAGTGCCTCCCGGCGGTAGTCCTCGTCGACGGCGGCGAGGACGACAGGTACACCGGAGGCCCGCGACAGCGCGTCGACGAGCCGGTCGTCGGCCCGGTCGCCGACGGTCGGCTCGGCGTTGGCGACGTCCCGGCGCAGCCGGTTCGCACTGGCGGTGAGGTCGGCCGACAGCCGGTGCCGGGCGGCTTCGTGGCCGGCGACGGCGTTGGCCAGGCGCTGCCGCAGCTCGGGCAGGCCGGCGCCCGTGCGCACCGAGGTCGTCAGCACCTGCACACCCTCGACCCCGTCATCGGCGAGGATCCGGCGCAGGTCCGCGCGGCACGCCTCGACCGCGTCGGGAGCCAGCCGGTCGACCTGGTTGAGCACCACGAACATCACCGACACATGCCCGGCGAGCCGCCGCACGTAGTCGTCGTGGAACAGCGCGTCGGCGTACTTCTGCGGGTCGGTGACCCACACGAACACGTCGCACAGGCCCAGGACCCGTTCGGCCTCGGCCCGGTGGGCGGCCTCCCGGGAGTCGAAGTCGGGCAGGTCGAGCAGCACGAGCCCGTCAAGGGAGCCCGCGGGCTCGACCCCCGCGGCCGGCGACCCAGCCGTCGACCCGGCCGTCGACCCGGCCGTCGACCCGGCCGTCGACCCGGCCGTTGACCCGGAAACGGTATGCCGGCTCGGCACGCTCAGCCAGTCGAGCAACGCGCCCGCGGACACCGGACCCCACACCCCAGCGGTCGGGGTGGACGTCGTCGGCCGGCGAGCGCCGATCTCGGCGAGGTCGGCACCGGTAAGGGCGTTGAAGAGCGACGACTTGCCGCTGCCGGTGGCCCCGGCCAGGGCGATGACCGTGTGGTCGCCGGCCAAGGCGCTGCGCTCCCCCACCTTGGCGACGACCTGGCGGGCCGCCGCGACGGCCTCGCCGTCCAGCTGGGCGCCGCCGGTGTCGCAGGCGTCGTCGAGGGCTAGGGCCTGGGTGCGCACGACATCGTCGGCCGGTGCCGTCACCTTCCGGCGGCCCATAAGCAGCGGGCTCATCGAGCCGCCCGCACCGCGGCGGCCGCAGCGGACAGCGTGCGGGCCTGGTCGTCACGCAGCGGCACCGACTCGACGGCGCCGGTGAAGCGCGCCCGCTCACGGGCATACGCCTCCTCGACCCGATCGAGCAGCGCCTCCTTGGCCATGGCGGCCATGGTGCGCACCGCCTGGTCGCCGAAGATCGCCTCGAGGAGCTTCTGGCCCAGCACCGCTGTGCCACCGGCGATCCCGACCTCGGCACCCGTGAGGCCACCGGTGTAGGCGAAGGTCACGAGCATGAGCACGGTGCCGACCGCGTTGACGCCGTACGCGGTGACCTTGGCGGTCGTGCGGCGGTCCTTGCCCTCGTTGCGCACGAGGTCGAGGACGTCGCCCTGCCAGTCGTGCACGAGGTCGGCGACGGCCCGTTCGAACTCGGGTGAGACGCGGGTCAGCTCGGGGTGGGCCTGCAGCATCGACGCGCCGCCGGCCAGGGCCCGCCACGACCGCGAGGTCACGGTGGCGGCGCCCTGCCCCTCGGCCCGGACCAGCTCGGCCACCCCGCTGTGCAGGGCCTCGTCGAGATGGGCCGATGCGGGCTCGCCCTTGATGCCGGCGACGATGCGGTCGCGGATCTTCGACACCGTCGACTCGACCTGGCGAAAGAACTCTCCGGTGCCGACGAACTCCTGCCAGCGCGCCAGCACCTCGCCGCGCAGGAGCGAGCCGTCGGTCATCCCGGCCCCGACGCCGTCCAGGGCGTCGGCGTACGCCGCGCGCGTGGCCTTCTCGAGCTCGCCGCGGGCGGCGACCTGCGCCTTGGAGGCGTCGACCAGGGCCTGGATCCGCGGGTCGAGGGAGTCGAGGGCGCCGGTGAGTGTCTGGCGGACGACGAGGGCCCGGGCCCTAGCGTCCTTGGCCAGCGCCGAGAGCCACGACTGCAGGCGGGCGGTCTCGTTCTTGGGCAGTATGCCGTCGGCGTCGAGCACGCTCTCGGCCACCGTGAAGATCGGTGCCGCTCCGAGACCCTGCTCCTTGAGCATCGACCCGAGGTGCTCGCGGATGACGGGGACGGCCTCCTTGGGGACCCGGTTGAGCACGACGGCGACCGCCGTGCCGCGCTGCGCCGCCTGACGCAGCAGCTCCCACGGCACGGCGTCGGCGTAGCGGGCGGCCGTGGTCACGAACAGCCAGAGGTCGGCGGCGCCGAGCAGCTGGCGGGCCAGCTGCCGGTTCTCCTTCACGACCGAGTCGATGTCCGGGGCGTCGAGCAGGGCCAGCCCCGGCGACATGGCCCGCGACCCGGTGAGCTGCACGGTGGCCGCGCCGGCCACAGCGTCGCCGCCGCTGGACCGGGCGAGGTCGGGCAGGATGCGCGCGGGGGTGAACCAGCGCTCGTCGTCGGGGTGGTGGACCAGGACGGGCGACCGCGTCGTGGGTCGCAGGACGCCGGGCGCGCTGACAACGGCCCCGACGAGGGAGTTGACGAGGGTGGACTTGCCTGACCCCGTGGAGCCTCCGACGACCGCCAGCAGGGGCGCGTCGAGGGATGACAGGCGCGGCAGGATGTAGTCGTCGAGCTGTCGCAGCAGCTCGATCCGGCCCGCCTGGGCCCCGTGGACGCCGGGCAGGTCTAAGGGCAGGGTCGTGGTGGCGACCTCGTCACGCAGTGACGTCACCGCCGGGAGCAGGTCCGGCTGTGCTCCAGGAGCCGGGGGCGCCGGAGGCGCGGTGACGGTCACGAGCGCATCTTCCCAACTGGGCGGTCCCGCGCCAAACCGACAGTCCGGCGTAGAGCGGCGTGGTGCCCCCGGCAGGACTCGAACCTGCAACCTGCGGATTAGAAGGCCGCTGCACTATCCGTTGTGCTACGAGGGCCGGGCGGTGCGAGCCGGAGGGCGGCGCGAAGGTCGGCCGGCCGCGCCGCGGGCGGAGCCAAGTCTAGGTGGCGGCTGACGGTCGCCGAGGGGGTGCTCCCGGGGCCCACATCAGACGGTCAGGTGCCCGACGAACGCCCGGCGGTGCGCGACGATGGTGTCGAGCAGGACGCGTTCGCGCTGCCCGGCGTCGCGCTCGGCCCGGCCCCGCACCATCCGGGCGCGCAGCAGAGCCAGGTCGCTGGCCCCGTCCTGGAAGCTGCGCATCGAGGCCACCGCCGTACGCCCGCCGTGCTGCGCCGCCCAGAGCCGGGCCGCTCGTCGGGCCGGGATGGACGAGAGCATGGCGACCTCCTGGTGGCTGAGCCAGCCGGCGTCGGCGTACTGGCTGAGGTAGGTCCGGATCAGCCGGGCCTCGCGAGCTCGTAGCACCGCGATGAGCGTGAGGAAGGCGAGGAACAGCGGCACCTGGAACAGGACGTAGACGCCGATGAGGTTCCCAGTGGCGGCGGAGAGGTTCCAGATGCCGTGCAGCAGGGCCGCGATCACGTAGCCCCCGAGGACGACGAGCACCCTGGCGAACCCCGAGCGCACGACGCTGACGGCGAGACCTAGGC
>JALZBI010000179.1 GCA_030947565.1 Actinomycetota bacterium | reverse complement strand
ACATCCGGCCAGTCTGAGGTCCCCCGCCGACGGGCCCAACCGATTTCGGGGCCGGGCCTGACCTCGGATAGCCTGCCCGGCGGAGGATTCGCATAGTGGCCTAGTGCGCACGCTTGGAAAGCGTGTTGAGTGAAAGCTCTCAGGGGTTCGAATCCCCTATCCTCCGCCACGCCACCACTCCCCCGCATACATCTCACACCGGCTTTGGCGGTATCCCCTGCACGCTGGTGAACACGTTGCGTGGGTCGTACGTCGTCTTGACGTCGACCAGCCGAGCCCAGTTCTGGCCGTAGTAGGCCTTCTGCCAGCCGTCGAGGAACCGGTTGGGGAAGTTCTGGTAGCTGTTGCCCGGCACGTGCGGGTCGATGACTGCGGTCGCGTCGAGGGTCCAGCCCATCATCTCGTTGCCGACGGACGACGGGTCCTCGTTGCGCCAGACGGGGGTCGGGCGCAGCAGGGTCTTCATCCCGCGGTGCACGTAGGCCGTGTCGGCCGGCTGGAACCGGTCGACGACACTGCCGCCGACCCACCCCAACGACCAGATGGCGCCGTTGCTCTCCGGGGTACGGCTGGGGCAGGTCACGAGCAGATCGACGAGCCGGGCGTACGCGTCGGAGGGCACCGGGCGGTCGGTGTAGCGCGAGACGTCCCCCCAGGAGTGCGGGGTGGACTCGTCACTGAGGAAGTTCTTGGCGGTGGTCCAGAACGGCTGGTCGACGATGGTCGTCTCGGTGGCGCCGGGGATGGCCAGGAGGGGCGCGAGGAGGTCACGGAGGTCGGCCTCGGTGCCGAGGAAGTGACCGCGGACCATGACATCGATCGCCTCCCGGGGCCCGCCGGATCCGACGGGAACGGCCTGGGCCATCGACGAGAGGTTGAGCTCGGCCGGAGCCTTCTGCACGATGGCGTCCACGGCGGTGAGCATCGCCGTCGCTGCGTCCGCGCCCCGCCAGGTCAGCTTGTAGAACACCGAGTTCGCGCGGGGGACCTTGGCCAGGTCGAAAGTGAACGAGACGTTGACGCCGAAGTTGCCCCCGGCCCCACCGCGCAGGGCCCAGAACAGGTCGGGGTGGTTCTTCGCGTCGACCTCGAGGATCTCCCCTGCAGCGGTGACCATGGTCGTGGCGGTCAGGTGGTCGCTGGTGAGCCCGGCCCAGTGCGTGTGGTAGCCGATCCCGCCGCCGAGGGTCAGGCCGCCCAGGGCGACCAGGCCGCACGTGCCGCCCGGCAGCAGCCACTGGCCGTTCTCGGAGGCGGTGAAGATGTCGCGGTTGAGCGCTGCTCCACCCATGACCGCCGTCCCTGTGGCGGCGTCGATCGTCACCGAGCTGAGCCGGCTGACGTCGATGACGAGACCGGTGGTCGACGAGAGACCGGCATAGCTGTGTCCCCCGCCGCGAATGACCGGCGCGATCCCGTTGTCCTGCGTCCACTTCAGCACGTTGACGACGTCCGGCGCATCGGTGACCTGGGCGACGACGACGGGCTTCAGGTCGAGGTAGCGGCCGTTGCGGGCTGCGCTCGCCGCCTCGTACGACGCGTCCCCCGGCAGGAAGACCGAACCCTTGATGGACTTCCGCAGCGCCTCGACCGCCCCCCGCCGGGTTGCGGCGGCGGACACGGGGGGTGCCGTCGTGCCCGCCCCGCCGGGTGCCGTCGCGTCGGTGCAGCCGGAGACCCCGAGCCCGGCGAGCAGCGCGGCCCCGAAGCCGAGGACGCTGCGCCGGCTGGGCCCGGAGGCGGGGGGCGGAGTGGGCGAGCTCATGGGTCGACGACCTCCAGTGCTTCCATCATGCCCAGGTCCTCGTGGGAGAGGATGTGACAGTGCTCGACGAACCTCCCGGTGAAGTCGTCGAAGTTGGAGCGGAACGTGAACGAGCCGCCCTTGGCGACGGGAAGTAGCCAGGTGTCGCGCCAGAGCGGTGTCGCGAGCGGCTTCCCGTCGATGGCCACCACCTTGAACGGGTTGACGTGGATGTGGAACGAGTGCAGATGCCCGGCGTCCGAGTCGTTGACGACCGTCCACTCCTCGGCCGTGCCGAGCGTGATGCGGTAGGGCGCCCGGGCCGGGTCGAACGTCTGGTCGTCGATGCCGAACGACACGAACTCGCCGGTGGGGTCGCGGTCGACGGTGTAGCGCACGGTCCGGGTCCTGGCGACGGGCCGGATCGGCGGGTCGTATGCGGGCAGCGCGGTCGGCAGGCTCATGTCCGGGCCGCTGCCGGACACCACGACGGTGGCCAGGGTCCGGGGCTCGAGCTCGGAGGTGTCGGTGACGTCCAGGGGCGAGGGTTGGGCGTGCAGGTTGGGGTGTTGGCTGGAGCCCGGCTGGAGCGTGAGCAGGTAGGTGCCGGGAGCGCCCGCCTTGACCATGACCTCCACCCGGTTGGCGGGGGAGAGCTCCACCGTCGGCGCCGTCTCCGGGGTGTCGAGGGTGAGGCCGTCCCAGGCGATCGCGTGCAGCTCATGGCCCGCCAGGGTGAGGGCGGCCACCTTGCCCTCGGCCGCGTTGACGATGCGCCAGCGCTGCACCTCCCCCGGGTGCATGGTGATCGTCGGGTTCATCGTCCCGTTGACGGTCCAGTAGATCTGGGTCCGCGGGTAGAACGCCTGGGCCTTGGTGGGCATGGGGATGGGGTCCATGAGGGCGTAGTCCTTGCCCAGCTCGACGGCCTGCACGACCAGGACCCGCTCCCGCGCCGCCTTGACCTCGGCAACCTCGTCGAGGTCGCCACGCACGATGATGGCGCCGGCCATGCCGGCCCGCAGCTGTTGGCATACCGCGCCGTGCTGGTGCGGGTGGTACCAGTAGAACCCGGCCGAGTGGTCGGTGGGGATCTCGATCCGGTAGGCGTGCTGGTCCCCGGGAGCGACGCTGACGAAGACGTTGTCGCTCGCCCCGGCCGGGGAGACGTGCAGCCCGTGGGTATGCAGGTTGGTTGTCGTCCACTGGTGCGGCCGGTCCTTGTGCATCTCGGTGTCGTGGCCCTGCAGGGCCGGGAGCGCGTTCTGCAGCTGCACCTCGAGCACATCACCCGGCCGTACGTCCCACGTGTGCCCGGGAACCGCGCCGTCGTAGGTATAGGTGTGGACCGGATGGCCGACGCGCAGGTCGACGGTGGCGGTGCGCGCCTGCAGCGCCGTCGAGAGCCGGCCGCCAACGCTGATGACGGACGGGGGATCGGCGAGCTCCGGCCCCGGTGGGGGGACCGGCGGCGGGACGGGCGTCGCCCCGCCGGTCGTCGTCGGGGCCATCGACCCGTGGCCGTCGCCGGTCGTGCAGGCCGCGAACCCGGCCGAACCCGCCACGCCGAGGCCGAGCGCCAGCGCCTGGCGGCGCGTGACCTGCACCACCACCGATGCCCCCTCTGCCGTGTCCGCCGTCCCGGGGCGGACGCCCGCCGCGCCGGGCCGCACCCGGGCCGGACTTCCGCCCTGTCCCGTTCTCCAGCAGCGTAGGGAGCATCGGGTGCCGGGGGACATGGACCTAGATCCCCACCTCGTCGAGGACGCGCTGCGCGGACGGGGCGCTGCGGAGCACCCGGCGGAGCCGGAGTGCGGCCAGCACGGCGCCCACGCTGATGGCCAGGTGGACGGCGACGAACAGCGTGGGGTGGCCGCCCGCGAGCGCGACGCCCGCCAACAACGGCCCGAGGGCGGAGACTCCGGTCTGCAGCGACGTGACGAGGCCGAGGGTCGTCCCCACCATCCCGGCCGGGGCCAGGCTCGCCGTCAGCGGGCTCAGCACGGGGGCGAAGAGGGTCTCCCCGACGGCGAAGACCCCGTAGGTCGTGACGAAGAGCAGAGCCGCGACCGGTGGGCTGGTGGCGCTCGCGACGGCCATGACCGACCAGCAGCCGACCCACACCAGGCCGACGACGACGAGCAGCGAGGCCGCGTTGCGGCGGGCGGTGAGCCGGACGACGGCCATCTGTAGGGCCACGATGACCAGGCAGTTGACGGCCGCGGCGATGCCGATGGTGCGCTCGGGAATGTCGAGGAACAGCAGCCCGTAGGCCGGGAGGCCCGACTCGAACTGGGCGTAGAACCCCAGGGTGACCAGGGTCGTCACGACGGCGACCCAGCGGATCCCGGGCACCGCCCAGAGCATCCGGACCGTGGCGGCGACCGACGCCGACCCGGACCTGGGGCGGTCCGCCGAAGACGCGTCCACCACATCCACCCCGTCGACCGACTCGACTGACTCGTGCTCACGCGGCGCACGCCGGCCGGCGAGCGCCACGAGCAGCGCCGAGAGACCGAACCCCACGGTCGCGATGACGAACGCCGGCACCATGCCGGCCGGCGTCTTCAGGTCGACGACCTGGGCGGCGAGCAGCGCTCCCACGGCCATCCCGACCGACGACGCGGTGAACTGCCAGGCGAAGACCTTCCGGCGGTCCTGCGACCCGACCCAGCGCAGGATGAGCACCGCCTGGGCGGGCTGGGCAGCAGTGATCCCCGCCCCGAACACGAGCATCGCCGCGAGGAACGCCGCAGGCGTCGACGCCACGAGCATGGCGGCCGTGGCGGCCGCTGCGACGAGCTTGGCCACGACCGCGACCCGCACGGGCGAGACCCGGTCGGCAAGCCGTCCACCGAGCGGCGCGGCGAGCAGCGCCCCCACCGAGAACAGGCTCGACGCCGCCGCGGCGGCGATGGTGCCCCAGCCGCGCGAGCTCGCGGCATACACGTACTGGTAGGGCAGCACCGTGCCCCACCCGAGCATCCCCACCGCACCTGCGAGCACGACGAGGTTGGCCCGCCCCATCCGTGGCATCACGGACCTCGACCTTCTTTCACGTAGAAATCGAAATCTTCTATTTCGAAGTTCGATATCGAAGGCTAACATGGCACACTGGGGCATGGCCCGCAGCCGTCGCCAGCCCACCGAGGCCGAGCGCTACCGCGCCGACGTCGCCACCTACGTCGCCGCCGGGGGCGAGGAGACGGTGCAACGCGTCGTCACCGCCATCCACGGGCTGCACAAGCGACTCGGCCAGTGGTACGACCGGCAGCTGGTCGACCTCGGGCTCAGCCGGGGCGAGTGGGCCGTGCTCTCCCGGCTGGCCACGTGCCCCGAGGGCGCCGCGGTGACCCCCACCCTGCTGGCCGACGCGGTCGGGATCGCGCCGTCGTCGATGACCCACCGCCTCGACCGGATGACCGAGCGGGGCCTGGTCTCCCGCACCACCGACCCGGCCAACCGCACCCGCGTCCAGGTGACCCTGACGCAGTCCGGGTGGGAGATGTTCTCGGCGGCGATCCAGGAGGGCGACGTCGTCGAGGGCGACGTCCTCAGCGCCCTCGAGCCGGCCGAACGCCGCCAGCTGGCGGCCCTGCTCGAGCAGGTCATCGTCGGGCTCGACGACGAGCGGGCGTGACGCTCGCGCAGGACGTCAGTCGACGAACAGGTATGCCGTGTCGCCGGCCAGCTCGTGACCCTCAGCCAGGTGGCGGGCCAGGGCCAGCGCCCCGTCGAGGTTGGTGCCCACCGCCGGCTCGACGGCCAGCCCCAGCCGACCGGCCTCCGCCTCGAACGCGCGGCGCACCGGCTCGGCGGCGAGCAGACCGCCCGTGCTGCTGAGTCGGGCGC
>JALZBI010000178.1 GCA_030947565.1 Actinomycetota bacterium | reverse complement strand
ACGATCCTGGGGGAGCAGGCTCCGGCGACGCCTGAGCCGGACGTCGCCCCGGAGCCAGGCCTGCCGGTCATGCTGGCCGACCTGGCCGCCAAGGTGGAGCAGCTCGAACACGGTATGGCCAGGCGCACCGTCATCGGTCAGGCCCAAGGGATCCTGATCGAACGGCAGAAGGTGACGGCCGACGGCGCGTTCGCCCTGCTGGTGCGGTCGAGCAGTGTGACCAACCGCAAGCTCTACGACATCGCTGTCGAGCTGGTGCTGACCGGTGAGCTGCCGGGGCCCCGCTGAGCCCCACGAACACCAGAGGGTCTGGTACGCAACGGTCAGCGGCACACGACTCACACTCCGCAACTGAGCCGTCCCGGAGCCCAAAGCCGTGGTGGATCAGCCTCATCCAGTGCCGGGTGACGTTTGCGAGAGGAGGCGTCGGACCACCCGGACGAACTCGTCGTGTCCCGTCTCCAGAGTGACGGCGTGAGCGGGGTGTCGGCGAGCGTCGTCTGGGTGACGCTGCGGCTGCCGGTCAAGAGCGAGGCCTGGTCGGGCCCGGACGGGGGCGGGAAGAGCCTCTCGGCCCCGCCGGCAACGACAAGCACCGGTGCGGTGATCGTCTCGACGTTCGCCAGGTCGACAGTGGTGGCCTCGGCCAGAAGGCCGTGTCACCGCAGGGGTCCATTCGAAGCCTCTGACGGCCGCCTTGGGGGCAGGGCTGGCTTCGTTGACTGTCCACCCGAGATGCCCGTTGACCCCGCCGGTGCCGGCCACGGACAAACCGCCACACATCGTCAGTGGCTCCCCCGGTCAACACGTTTCGGCTCGGGCCACAGGTACCCGTTCCGCCGAGGCCCCTTGGCTCCCGACACCGCGACTATGACGGGACATGAAGCACGACAAAGCAATCCGCCCGGCCAACGGCCTCGAAGCACCGCGGACAGGCGCCGATGATGTGCCCTGTCCCTCTCCCGTAACCTGAGGCCGCCCGCTCCGTTAGACGCAGTGTCACCGTCGTCGGCGGCTCGACACGATCACCCTGTACTGCTGTTCCTGCAATGACGCGGCCAGCTCGCCCGGCCTTGCCACACAAGGCCTCATTGCTAGGAATTCGCCATGGCGTCATCCGCCGCACCCCTCGTCGTCTCCCCCGACGCCGCACCCCTCGCATCCCCGGGGCTCGCCAACGTCCGCTCCGGCGTCCTGCCGACCGCGACTCTGGTGCTCCTGCTGTGGGCCGCCCTGATCCCCTTCGTCGCCGGCTCCACCCTCCTGGTGCACGCCACCGGGATCGGCGCGGCGATCGTGGCCGTCGCCGCCTGGCTCGTGGAGCGCGCGACGCCGGCCGATCGCCCGATCGTCACCAGCTCCAGGCGACAGGGCGTGGGGCGGGTCACCCCGGCCTGGGCCGGTCCCGTGTGGGGTCCCCTGGAGATGGCGCTCGTGCTGTCGCCGGTGCTGCTCCTCACCTTCATCTTCCCGATCGCGGTGGCGCGCATGGGCAGCGTCGAGATCGGCGGCATACCGCTGACGACACTCCTTCTCGCGTCCTCGTTGACGGTGCCGTGGCTGAGCGTGGCGGTGTGCCTGCCCCTATACCGCGCGATCGGAGACCTCATCCCCGTGCGGGACATCACGCAGGTGCAGGTGCGCTTCGTCGAGGTGTGGGCCAAGACCTTCATCCAGATCACCCCCACGGTGCTGGTCTTCGCGGTCCCGATCGGGCTGCTGCTGCACTGGTCCGTCACGGCGGGGCTCACCTACGTCGCGCTGTGCCTGCTCCACGCGGCGTTCGCCCAGTCCCTGGTCCTGGCCAACATCAGCCGTGACCGGCTGCTCTGGGCGGCGGCGTGGGTGGCCTACGCCACCGCGCTGTTCGTGTTCCCCTCCCAGTGGTACCTGCCGCCGGTCGTCGGCCTGCTGACGCAGCTCGTCCCGCTCCGGACGATCGTGCATCAGGTGCGCCGCACCGTCAGCCTGGACTACCGCGACGTGGCCCTGGACGTGGGTCGCGGCCTGTTGCTCGGCTCGGTGCTGTGGGCCCACCTGCTCCTGCTCTTCCTCAAGAGCGGCGCCGCCTTCGACGTGACGCTGGTGTTCCTGGCCGTCCTGCCGGCCGTGTTGGCCTACAACTACTACTTCGTCCGCCTGGCGCCCGAGTTCGACCGGGCCGTGCTGGTCCTGCGCTGGGACATGGAGAACGAGACGCAGAGCACGACGGGGAAGAGCTCCTCCGCCCTGTCCGAGACCGTGACCCGGTCCATCTCCCGGACGGGCTTCATCGGCGCCGCACTCACCTGGGCCGTGATCTACGTGACGTATGCCGTCAACCCCGGCTCCGTCGCTCGGGTCAGCGCCGTCGCTCTCGCGTCCTGGCTGTTCCTGATGACCACGCTGCTCTGCTACAAGCTCGACTACATCGGTCAGCGTCGCAAGGCGCAGGCCTTCAGTGCCGCCCACCTGGTGCTCGCGGGTCTGGTCTTCCTCCTGGTGCCCAGCGGCCAGGACGTCTACCTCTGGCTCGTCATCGGCGAGCTCGCGATCTTCGTCGTCGCGCTGCGTGAGGCCCTGACCCAGTGGCGGACCTCCGAGTTCGCGCTCTTCTGGCGCCACGCGACTGCCTGGTGACCCGGCTCAGCCGCGCCCCGGTGCGCGCGCCCGCCCAGCACAACCACACCTACCTCGCCCAGACTCCCGCGAGCGCAACCCATCCCAAGGAGTTCACCGTGTCTGTCGACCAGCCGTCGACCTACCCGTACGTCGACGTCGCCATCGTCGCCGAGTCGACCTACCCCTACCTGAAGGGCGGCGTCTCGGCCGTCATCCACGACATCGTCCAGGGCAACCAGGACCTCACCTTCGGGATCATCCACCTCACCTGGGACCGCGACAGCGCCCACGAGGACCTCTATGGCATGCCGAGCAACGTCTCCTGGGTCCGGCCGGTCTACCTGAGCATGACGGAGCACACGGAGGACTTCCGGGAGCTCACCGCGCGGGACCTCAAGATGCGGCCGTCGGCTCGGGACCGGCTCGCCGAACGCATGCTGGACGCGGTCCAGGGGATCTTCAACGGTGACCCGGGGCCGATGTGGGAGCTCTACGACGAGGGGATGAACCCCCGCACCAGGGAGTTCCCGCTCTGGGCCCTGTTGGGCTCCAAGGAGTTCATGGTCGCCGTGAGCAAGCGCCTGGTGACGCTCGACCTCCCGCTGGTCGAGAGCTTCTGGCTGATGCGAGAGTTCTTCTCGCTGGCCTGCGCGGTGCTCGGCAACGACCTGCCGGCCGCGGGGGTCTACCACGCGCATACGACCGGGTATGCCGCGCTGATCGCGGCCGCCGCAGCCCGCCAGAACGACGGGAAGTTCCTCCTCACCGAGCACAACCTCTACGTCCGCGACACGGTCAACTTCATGCTCGAACGGAGCATGGCGCTGACCCTGGGGGCCAACGACTGGCGCGAGTTCGACGTCACCCCACAGCACCGGGCGTGGATGGCGTGGTGGATCGAGATGGGGCGGTTCTGCTACCCCAGTGCCGAGATGATCACCTACCTGTACCCGAAGGCGGTCACCGAGGCGGTCGACCTCGGCGCGCCGATCGAGCGCAGCGTGGTGATCCCGAACGGCATGGTCGTGCGCACGTTCGAGGGCGTGGTGCAGCAGCGGCTCAGGGCCCTGGAGGAGATCAAGGCTCAGGGGGTCGACCGGACCTGGCGGCTGGTCTACATCGCCCGGGTCGTCCCCATCAAGGGACTGACCGACCTCATCGGCACAGTGGCCCTGCTCGTCGAGCGTGGGATCACCAACTTCCATCTGGACATCCTCGGACCCACTGACCACGCCCCCGACTACTACCGGATGTGCCGCGAGAAGGCCCGCACCCTCAACGTCGAGAGCTATCTGACCTTCCGGGGCACGGTCAACGTGCGCGAGCTGCTCGGGGAGTTCGACATCCTGGTCCTGCCCAGCTACAACGAGGGCCAGCCGATCGTCGTCCTGGAGGCGATGACCGCCGGGATCCCGACCGTCGGCACCTCGGTGGGTGGCATGGAGCAGCTCATCGACGACCCGCTGACGACGCCCGGTGGCCACACCTGGGGGCCGTGCGGCAACCTCGTCGTGCCCGACTACGTCGTCGGGATGGCCGACGGGCTTCAGAACATGATGGGCGATGTCGAGCAGTACGAGCGGTTCTCGGTCAACGCCCGCGGCCGCGTCTCCGACTTCTTTCAGCTCGAGGACGCCATGGGGGCCTACAACCGGCTCTACCGCGAGCTCGGCGGGCTACCCGTGGCCGAGCTCGACGACGCCACGGCCGCTACCCACGACCCCCAGGCGGCGATGATGGAGGTGCAGCCGGTCCCCGAGACCGTGTTCGAGCCGTCGGTGGCCTTCGAGCCGCTGGTCGTCGACACCCGAGGTCGCCGGCGGTAGGCCCCGCTTCGCGCATTGAGCCGGCCGGTCAGGACGACGTGACCCGGATCTGTGTGCCGAGGTCGTTCGTCCCCCGTGTGGCGTTCCACGTGCCGACGTTGGCGAGCTGCACGGAGTATGCCGGGAGGCCGGCCAGGCGCGACGAGGGGTCCGGGAGCGCCAGGCTGAGGGCATACGTCCCCGTCCTGGACGGGGCTGTGGCCCTTACCGTGAACGTCGTCGTCTGGCCCGCAGCCACCGTGCGGACGTCGACGGGGACGGCCGTCGTGAAGCGCCCACTGGCGTCCTGGAAGACCAGGCGCGCCGGCCGGGCCTGCACCGGCGCGGCATAGCCGTCGTTGGCCAGGGCGACCGTGAGATCGAAGGTGCGACCCGCGACCGCAGTGGTGGGCACGGTGACCTGCGTGAGGCGCAGCCGGTAGCCGAGGCGGCGACGGGCCTCGTCGAGACCTCCGCCCCACGACGCCAGGACGTCGGGCTGGTAGTCGGCGTTCAGATAGGTCCAGTGGTAAGTCGCGAGATCCGAACTGGCGGAGGGCCATTGGGACCGCGTCCCGCTGACCTGGCAGGTCTCGCCCCCCATGGGCACTGTCAGGGTCTGTTGCTGGAGCCAGGCGTAGTCGCTGCTCGCGGCGAAGGTCCCGTAGTCGTCCGCGCTGGCCAGGAAGCAGTCGTCGTGGATGCCCACCCGTGCGGCCCTGGCGGTCGGGGCGCCGGCCAGCAGCTGCTGCTTGATGCTGGGGTAGCGCACCTGCACGAAGATCGAGCCGGACGTGTTGTCCAGCAACGCGTTCAGCACCGAGCCACGGGCCTGCCAGTCAGCGGCCGACAGCACCCATGGACGCTGCGGGTCGCTGGCGAAGTTCGCTGAGTAGTACCACTCACCCCATTGGCCGACGAAGCCCGCCTGCACCGCGGCGATGATGTCGGCGTTGTCGTTCAGGGCCGGCGCCAGCTGGCGGATGTGGGCGACCACGCGCGCGGCCGGCGCATCCTGGCTCGAGTCCTGCGTATAGGCGAAGCGGACGACCAGCTTGACCCCGGCCACCCGCGCCGCGCCGAGATCGGCCCGGACCTGGCTGAGATACCCCGCGTCGATGACGTCGGTGCCGGTGAACCGCTCGAGGTAGAAGATCCGGTAGACGAGGGTCACGGCCTCGGAGGTGCGCCAGCT
>JALZBI010000177.1 GCA_030947565.1 Actinomycetota bacterium | reverse complement strand
TCAGCTTCTCGCGGGCCTCCTGATCGCGGTTCTCGCCCACCTGGCTGACACCGAGGTCGGCCAGCAGCCGGACGTCCGAGGCGGGGAACAGCTTGGTGACGACGACGAGCTCGACCTCGTCGGGGGCGCGTCCCGACTCGGCGCAGGCGGCGGCGATGCGCCGACGCACCGCGGTCAGACCCGCGGCGAGCTCGTCGCGCCGGGCAGCGGGGTCGGTCATGATGCGGCCGCCGACGGCGGGAGCAGCCGGACGACACCGGCGTGCCTCCCGGTGCGCCCGTCGCGCCGATAGGAGTAGAGGTCCGCGTTCTCACGCGTACACCCCGGTACCCAGGTCACGGATGCTCCGGCGCGGCGCAGCTGGTCGACGACGCCGGCGGCGATGTCGACCGCGGGCGTACCCGTCCACGACACCGTAGCGCTCACCGGGCTGACGGCCGCGACCTCGTCGCGCATCGCGGCCGGCACCTCGTAACACCGGCCGCACACCGACGGTCCGACCACGGCCTCGACATCCTGCGGTTTGGCGCCGACACCCCGCATGGCCGCGACCGTGGCGGTGACCACGCCCGCGACCAGCCCAGGACGCCCGGCGTGGACGGCGGCGACGACGCCGGCGGCGCGGTCAGCGAGCAGCACCGGTACGCAGTCGGCGGCGAGGGCGGCCAGGGCCACTTCGGTATGCCGCGTGACGACGGCGTCAGCGGACGGCGCCTCGCCGGCCCAGGGACCATCGACGACGGCCACGTCACGGCCGTGGCACTGGTTCATGAACACCAGCCGTTCGGTGGGCAGACCGAGGTCCTGGGCCAGTCTGGTCCGGTTCGCCGCGACGTCATCGGGCGCGTCACCGGTCGCCCCACCAAGGTTGAGCCCTAGCCACGGCCCCCGGCTGACTCCACCGCGCCGAGAGGTGAACGCCAGGACCGCGCCTGCTCGCCCCGGTTCCGCAGAGAGAGCCAAGCGCCATGAGTACACGTGGCCCATCCTCCCAGAACGGCGCCGGCCGAGACCGGCGGCTTCCGTCCACGGCCGCGCCGGGCATACCCCCCGTTGAACGGAGTGAGGTCGGACGTCATGTCGCACCTCATGTCGCACGTCATGCCCAGGTCATGGCCTGGTCATGGCCAGGTCATGGCCAGGGACCCGGCGCCTGACGAGCCAACCCCGCGCAGCGGGCAGACGAAGGACCGCCGCCGGGTTCGGCGACGGTCCTGCGTCCAATGGTGCGGTGTGGGGGTGCTACTTGAGGAAGTCCGGCACATCGAGGTCGTCGGCGTCGTCGAAGGTCACGGCATGCGGCGGACGCTGCACCGGCTGGTTCGGCTGCACGACCGGGTTGGGCGCGCCCTGGCCGCCCTGGCTGCCCTGGCTGCCCTGGCTGCCCTGGTCGCCGTGGCTGCCTTGGCCGGGGGGGGCCGAGGCGGGTGGCAGCGGGGCCCCGGACGGTGACGACTCTCGCGCCGGGGCCGCCTCCGGACGGCTCGGAACCGAGGCGGCGTAGGCCGGCTGTCGGCCGCCACCACCACCCTGGACCGAGCCGAGCGCCCGGTCGTCCTGGCGCTTGTTGGGTGAGCCGCTGTCGAACCCGGCCGCGATGACGGTGACGCGCACCTCGTCGCCGAGCGCGTCGTCGATGACCGCGCCGAAGATGATGTTGGCCTCGGGGTGAGCGGCCTCCTGCACCAGGCGAGCCGCCTCGTTGATCTCGAACAGCCCCAGGTCGGACCCGCCGGAGATGGAGAGCAGCACACCGTGGGCACCGTCGATGCTCGCCTCCAGCAGCGGCGAGGAGATGGCCAGCTCGGCCGCCTGGACCGCACGGTCCTCGCCGCGCGAGGAGCCGATGCCCATAAGGGCCGACCCAGCGCCCTGCATGACCGACTTGACGTCCGCGAAGTCGAGGTTGATCAGGCCCGGCGTCGTGATGAGGTCGGTGATGCCCTGCACGCCGGACAGCAGCACCTGGTCGGCGCTGCGGAACGCGTCCATCATCGAGACGTTGCGATCGCTGATCGACAGCAACCGGTCGTTGGGGATGACGATGAGGGTGTCGACCTCCTCGCGCAGCGAGGCGATGCCGGACTCGGCCTGGTTGGCCCGGCGCCGGCCCTCGAAGGTGAACGGGCGCGTGACGACGCCGATGGTCAGCGCGCCGAGGCCACGGGCGATGCGCGCGACCACGGGCGCACCACCGGTGCCCGTGCCACCACCCTCCCCGGCCGTGACGAAGACCATGTCGGCGCCCTTGATGACCTCTTCGATCTCCTCGGCGTGGTCCTCGGCCGCCTTCTTGCCGACCTCGGGGTCGGCGCCGGCGCCGAGGCCACGGGTCAGCTCGCGGCCCACGTCGAGCTTGACGTCGGCGTCGCTCATCAGCAGGGCCTGGGCATCGGTGTTGATGGCGATGAACTCGACACCCTTGAGCCCGACGTCGATCATCCGGTTGATCGCGTTGACCCCTCCGCCGCCGATGCCGACGACCTTGATGACGGCCAGGTAGTTGTGCGGGTCTGCAGCCACGAGGGTGGGCCTTCCTGAAGTGCTGTTGGCGTGTTCGGGTGTTCGGGTGCTCGGGGGTTCGGGGGTTCGGGTGTCATCTACGGTGTGTCGCGAAGCCTCAAGGTCAACCTAATGGTTAGATCAAGGAGGTGTCCGCTGGTGCCCGACCGTATGCCGTGCACCCACCTCGATCAATCAACGCGGCGGCGTGTCCTCGACCTCGCCGCGAGATTGACCCGTCCCTGTTGCGCGAGGGACTGGAGTGTCGCCTGTGACTCGCTACGTGAGCGGACCCGCCGCCTCAATGGACGCCTCAATGCACGCCCGGATGGACGCCCGCGCCCGACCGGACTCACAACATTGGCGGTTTCGGGCCGACTGACCCTCCGGAACCGACAAGCACGTGAGTCCGGTGGGGGTGGGACCCGGGGGGGTCAGCGAGTGACAGGGGTGTCCGGGGCGCTCACGTCGATGACCCCGGGGTTGGTTGGGAGCAGGGCCTGCAGCACGGTGAGCTTCTTCGGTCCGTCGGCCAGGCCACCCCACACGACCGAGACCGCGCCCAGCTGGAGGGTGACGAGGTCGGCGCTCGTCACGGTCACCTGGGTCACCTGGGCCCGCTGGGCGGCCGGAAGGAGCTGCAGGATGCTGATGGCCGCCCGGATGCCCTCCGGGTCGGCCGCATCCGCCGCCGCGTTCACCTGGGCCACCCCCGCCGGGACGGCGTCGACGGTCTCGTACGGGGTGCCCGTGGCATCGACAACCTGTAGTTGACCCTGAGGGTTCTTCACGGTCAGCACCGGGACCTTGCGCTGCACCGAGACGACGACGGTCGACGGCCAGGAGCGGCTGACCGTCACCGAGGCCACGGCCGGGAGCCGACCCACCCGATCGGTCGCCCCCGTGATGTCGACGCGGGCCAGCGGGGTCCCGACCGCGATCCGCGCGGCTGCGGCCACTCCCTGCTGCTCGGCCGGGTCGGTCAGCCCGGTGACGGTGACCGTCCGGGTCGCCAGCAGCGGGCTGAACCCCACCGCCCACACCACGGCCGCAACGAGCACCAGGAACCCAGCCAGGACGCCGCCCAGCCGCCACGGCCGGCGCCGGACCTGGGCAGCCCGTCGCTCGAAGAGAGCCCTCGACGAGGGCGAGATCGCCGCGGCTCCGGAGCGCCAGCCTGACCCTCCCGCGCCGCGAACACCCGCGGCCCCACTGGACCGAGCGACCGGCGTACGCCCGTTGCCGGCCCCCCGCGCAACGGCACCACTGGCGCGCCTCGGACGTCGTCCCTGTCGGCGGCCCCCCGCCACCGGACGCCGGGTCGGCGCCGCATCGACGCCGGGCTCCCGGCCGAGGTCGGCGTCCGTGTCGGTGCCGGACCTGGCGGTCCTGGCGGTCTCGGTCAGCCACCTGGGTCGCTCGCTCATCCCGTGCCCTCCTCCTGCGCCCTCTGAGATCCGCCGTTCGGGTCAGCCGGTGCGTTCCGCAGGCGGAGCAGCACCTCTGGGCCGACCATGGTCACGTCGCCCGCACCGACGGTGAGGACGAGGTCGCCGACGCGGGTCAGCCCCACGACGACGTCGGCGACGGCCGACCAGCGGGGCACGTAGCGCACCACCACGCCGGGGCGGGCCGCCGTGACGGCCTCCGCGACGAGCCGGCCGCTGACCCCCGGCACGGGGTCCTCGCGGGCGGCGTAGACGTCCATGACGACCACGACGTCGGCCCCCGACAGGCTCTCACCGAGCTGGGCCGCGAAGTCTCGCGTCCGGGAGTACAGGTGCGGCTGGAAGACGACGACGAGCCGTCCGGCTCCGGCGTCCTCGAGGATCTGGCGAGCGGCGCCGACCACGGCCGCCACCTTGCCCGGGTTGTGGGCGTAGTCGTCGACGACCTGCACCCCGGCCTCTCGACCCTTGGGCTCGAACCGGCGGCGGGTGCCGGTGAACGAGGCAAGACCGGAGAGCACCCGGGCAGGCGGCTGGTCAAGGCCGACCGTCGCCGCAGCGAACGCGGCCGTCGCGTTGAGGATGTTGTGGCGCCCGGGGACCAGCAGCTGTAGCCGGTGCCGGTCGGCGCCCACGACGAGCTCGGCGCTCCACGCCAGCCCTCGGTGGGCGATCTCGGTGACGCGCACGTCGGCGTCGTCGGCCTCCCCGTAGGTGAGCGCCCGTACGCCTGAGTGGGACCGCGAGCGAGACCCGGAGCGAGACCCCGAGCGAGACATCGACCGGGCGTGGCCGGCCAGCGCCCGCGCCCCCGGGTCGTCGACGCACACGACGAGCAGGCCGTCGTCGGCGATCGTGGCGACGAAGGCGCGGTAGGCCTCCTCGACCGTCGCGAGATCGCCGTAGAAGTCGAGGTGGTCGGCTTGCACGCTGGTCACGATGGCGACGTCGGGGTGGTAGACGAGGAACGAGCCGTCGCTCTCGTCCGCCTCGACGACGAAGACGTCGCCGGACCCTCGGTGCGCGTTGGTGCCGTGCTTGGCCAGCTCGCCGCCGACCGCGAACGACGGGTCGACTCCGCACGCCTGCAGGGCCACGGTGAGCAGGGAGGTGGTCGTCGTCTTGCCGTTGGCCCCGGCCACGGCGACCCGCCGTGAGCCGGCCATCGTCGCGGCCAGCGCCTGCGCCCGGTGCAGCACCCGGAGGCCTCGGGCCCGTGCCGCCGTCAGCTCAGGGTTGCCGTCGCGGATGGCCGAGGAGATGACGACCGTGTCGACGTCGTCGACGTAGGCGGCGTCGTGGCCGACGTGGACCTGCGCGCCTTCGACGGTCAACGCGTGGAGGATCGGTGAGTCCCGCGCGTCGGACCCGCTGACGGTCAGGCCCCCGGCCAGCATGATCCGCGCGACCCCGCTCATGCCCGCCCCCCCGATGGCGACGAAGTGCACCCGCCCCAGGTCTTCAGCCGCGGGCACCGGCGCCAGGTAGTCGAACCTGTTCTGCGGCAACGTCATCGGGCGACCCCCGGGTCGTCGCCCGCGGCCGACCCCGGTCCCGTCCGGAGGCCGGCCGACGACGCGGCATACGCCTCGTGCACGAGGTCGGCGAGGGCCACGTCGGCGTCCCGCTGGCCGACCGACGCCGCTGCCGCCCCCATGGCGTCGAGGC
>JALZBI010000176.1 GCA_030947565.1 Actinomycetota bacterium | reverse complement strand
CCGCAACCCCGAGACCCAGTTCGTCGCCATGCAGCGGGTGCTGGCTGAGAAGGACCGCCTCAATGAGTACATCGAGCACAACGGATCGGCGATCTTCGCCTGCCCGCCCGGACTCTCCGACGGCGGCTACTGGGGCGAGGCGCTCTTCGCCTGACCGGCCGCGCCGGCCGGGCTGGTAAGGCCGGCCGGGCTGGTAGGGCTGGCCGGTTGGCCAACCGCGACCCGGACGACGAGGGCCAACGGCTCGATCCTGGCGGTCATCGAGCGCGCTCGGCCGATCGGGTCGCCGTCGAGCTGGACCTCCTGCGGCCCGTCGGTCGTGATCCGGATCTCGTGACCGGTATGCCGGTCGATCAGGCCGTGGCCGCGCCGCTGGCGGGTGAGGACGTGACCGGCAACCGCCGACCAGCCCACGATCCCCCGCGGTGACAGCACCACCGTGTCGAGCAGCCCGTCGTCTAGTCGGGCCCCCGGCAGGAGCACCACCCCGCCGAACAGCCGTCCGGCGTTGCCGACGACGACCGTTCGGGTGCGCCGGGCGACCTCGGTCTGCCCGTCGACGCTGATCCGGGCCCGGAACTGCGGGCCCAGGAAGTTCTGCAGCCCCGACACCACGTAGGCGCCGTAGCCGACCCGGGACTTCAGGCGCTCGCCGGCGCCCGCCATGATCTCCGCGTCGAACCCGATGCCGGCCATGACGAAGAAGAAGTGCTCGTCGGGCACGGCATGCTGACCCGAGGGGTCGACCTCCAGCCGGCCGACGTCGATCCGGGCGTTCTGACCGGTCAGGGCGACGACGAGGGCCTTGTCGAGGGAGTCGACGGGCAGCTCGAGGTTGCGGGCGAGGAGGTTGCCCGTGCCGCCGGGCAGCAGGCCGAGCGGCGTCTCCGTGCCGACCAGGGCCGAGGCCACGGCCCGGACCGTGCCGTCCCCGCCGAGCGCGCAGACGACAGCGGCACCGTCGGCGACCGCCCGTCGCGCTTGGCCGGTCCCGGGATCGGCCACCGTCGTCTCGTACCAGAGCGGCTCCCCCCACCCCTGCACGGCACACGACGTGGTGACCTGGTCTCGCACGACCTGCACGTCGGCATACTTCGTCGGGTTGACGATGACCCCTGCGCGCTTGAGCGGCACAGCGATGCCCTCGACACCCTCGGGTCGGAAGTCGTCGCGGTGTGGGCGCCGCCGCCGCTGGGCGATCCCGGTGACCTCCAT
Organism: Actinomycetota bacterium; assembly: GCA_030947565.1. Taxonomy (GTDB): domain Bacteria; phylum Actinomycetota; class Actinomycetes; order Actinomycetales; family Dermatophilaceae; genus Lapillicoccus. Next base: position 4,403 of record JALZBI010000176.1, on the reverse strand, counting down.
GACGTCGTCGCGGCGCAGCAGGACGACGGCGGCGACCAGGGCCAGGACGACCACGGCCACGACCACCCACACGGCCGGGCTCTCGAACACAGCCAGACGCTAGCGGGTGCCGGCCGGATAGGTTCGCCAGGTGACCAGCACCGACCCCCAGCCACCCGAGCCCGACGACAAGGACTGGACCTGGACGCTCCTGCGGGCCTGCCCGGAGTGCGGGTTCGATGCGGCCGCGGCCGACCCGGTCGCGATCCCGGCCCTCGTGCGCGACGCCGTGTCGCGCTGGCCCGACGTGCTCGCCCGGCACGATGGAGGCGCACGCCCGGGGCCGAGGACGTGGTCCGCGCTCGAGTACGGCGCTCACGTGCGCGACGTCTGCCGGATCTTCACCACCCGGGTGCAGCTGATGCTCGACGAGGACGACCCGCTGTTCACCAACTGGGACCAGGACGCCACCGCTCTGGCTGAGCGCTACGACCGGCAAGACCCCGCCACCGTGAGCGCCGAGCTGGCGGAGGCGGGGGAGGAGCTGGCCACCGCCTACAGCCGGGTGGGCCACGACGAGTGGGCCCGCACCGGCCAACGCAGCAACGGGTCGACGTTCACGGTGGAGACCCTCGGCCAGTACGCCCTCCACGACCTCTTCCACCACGTATGGGACGTCAGGGGCTGACGATGTCCTGCCTTCCGCGCACCGATCCGCACGCCGCGCACCGATCCGCGCCGCGACGATGGATAGCCATGCGCGAAGCGCACATCCGTCGTAGACGGCCTGGAGCCGCTGTGCCTCTGATGCCGGGCGCGGCTTAGCGTGGCGGGATGAGCGACACCTTCCTCCTCGCCAACCGCACCGTCCGCCGGATCGGCTACGGCGCCATGCAGCTCCCCGGACCCGGCGTCATGGGACCGCCGCGCGACCACGACGAAGCCCTGCGGGTGCTGCGCCGGGCCGTCGAGCTCGGCGTCAACCACATCGACACCGCCCAGTTCTACGGGCCAGGGGTCTCCAACGAGCTGATCCGTGAGGCCTTGCACCCCTACCCCGACGACCTGGCCATCGTTTCCAAGGTCGGAGCGCGCCGCGACGCGAAGGGCGGCTGGATCGTGGCCCAGAGCCCGGCCGACCTGCGCGCCGACGTCGAGGAGAACCTGCGCGTCCTGGGCACCGAGCAGCTGACCGCCGTCAACCTGCGCCGGATGGACGAGCACCCCGGTGACGGTCCGGGAGTCCCGTTCGAGGACCAGCTGGCCGAGATGGTGGCCCTGCGCGACGAGGGCAAGATCGCGGGCGTCGGCATCTCGACGGTCTCGGCCGAGCAGGTCGTCATTGCGATCGACGCGGCCGACATCGTGTGCGTGCAGAACGCCTTCAGCCTGGTCGACCAGAAGGACCGCGACGTTTTCGCCGAGTGTCGTGCGGCCGGTGTCGTCTACGTGCCCTACTTCCCGCTCGGCTCCGCCTTTCCCGGTATGCCGAAGGTCGCCGACCAGCCGGACGTCCAGGCCGTTGCGGCCCGTCACGGGGTCCCCGCCAGCCGGGTCGGCCTGGCGTGGGTGCTGGCGCAGGGCGACAACGTGCTCCTCATCCCCGGCACGTCGTCGGTCGCCCACCTCGAGGAGAACATGGCCGCCGGCGACCTGACCCTCTCCGACCAAGACCTGGCCGAACTGGCCGACCTGGCTCAGGGAGTGACCGCCTGACCTCACCCCACCAGCCGGCGGATGTCGGCGCGGTGGTGGATCGCCTCGTGGGCCGCCTGCCGGACCAGCCACCGCACGGTCCGCGGCTCGCTGGCCCGGCGGGTGACCAACCGGCCCCACGCGTCCTCAGGCACGGCGCGCACCTCGGCGACGAACCCGTCGGCGGCAGAACGCAACCCGCTGACTACCTCCGCGACATTCGCGGTGTTGTAGCCGAACCGCTCGGCCCGCCAGTCGGCATACATCGGGTCGAGGGCGGGCCGGTCCTCGACGATGCCGCGGTGGATGCGGACGGCGAAGGTGTAGAGCACGTCGCGGATGTGACCGGCATACTCCAGCGCCGACCACTCCCCAGCGTGCAACCGGCGACGGAGCACGTCGACCGGCACATTCGGCAGTAAGGCACCAAGCTCGACGACGACCCCGGCCACCAGCGCCACAGCCGACGGGACGGGGAGCTGGCCGTAGGCGACGCCGCACCCGACGCAGACGTGCTCCTCGGCGAACAGCGGTGGCAGCCCGGGCGGGGTCGGCTGGTCGCTCACGAGACCGAGCGTATGCCGCGCGGAAGCAGGCTTCAGCCGCGCCGATACGCTGGGCGGGTGATCGACATCAAGCTCGTGCGCGAGACACCGCACGTCGTCCGAGCCTCGCAGAAGGCCCGCGGAGAGGACTCGCGGATCGTCGACGCGGTCCTCGTCGCCGACGAGGCCCGGCGGTCGTCCCTCGGCCAGTTCGAGCAGCTGCGCGCCGAGCAGAAGACGTTCGGCAAGCGCGTCGCGGCGGCCAAGGGCGACGACAAGACCGCGCTGCTGGCCCAGGTTAAGGAGACCTCCACCCAAGTCAAGGAGCTCGAGGCCGAGGCCGACATCCGCGCCACCGAGCTCGACACTCTGCTGCGCCGGGTCGGCAACGTCATCATCGACGGCGTGCCCACGGGCGGGGAGGACGACTACGTCGTGCTCGAAACCGTTGGTGCGCCAAGGGACTTCGCGGCCGAGGGCTTCACCCCCCTCGACCACCTGGTGCTCGGGGAGCGGCTGGACGCCATCGACATGGATCGCGGCGCGAAGGTCTCGGGAGCGCGGTTCTACTTCCTCAAGGGGGTCGGTGCCCGGCTCGAGCTCGCGCTGCTCAACCTCGGCATCGCCCGAGCGGTCGAGGCGGGCTTCACCCCGATGATCACCCCGACCCTGGTGCGGCCCGAGATCATGGACGGCACCGGTTACCTCGACGCGCACGACGACGTCTACCACCTGCCCTCCGACGACCTCTACCTCACCGGCACCTCGGAGGTCGCTCTTGCGGGTTACCACGCCGACGAGATCATCGACCTGTCAACGGGTCCCAAGCGATATGCCGGGTGGTCGACCTGCTACCGCCGCGAGGCCGGGTCGCACGGCAAGGACACCCGCGGCATCATCCGCGTCCACCAGTTCCAGAAGATCGAGATGTTCACCTACTGTCGCGTCGAGGACGCGGAGGCCGAGCACGGGCGGCTGCTCCAGTGGGAGCGCGACATCCTGGCCGCGATCGAGGTGCCTTACCGCATCATCGACACCGCGGCCGGCGACCTCGGCCGCTCCGCGGCACGCAAGTTCGACTGCGAGGCCTGGGTGCCCACCCAGGGCCGCTACCGCGAGCTCACCTCGACGTCGAACTGCACGACGTACCAGGCCCGCCGGCTCGGCGTCCGCGAGCGCGACCCCAATGGTGGGGGCACGCGTGCCGTCGCCACCCTTAACGGCACCCTGGCCACGACCCGCTGGCTCGTGGCCATCCTCGAGAACCACCAGCGGGCCGACGGCTCCGTCGTCGTCCCCGAGGCCCTGCGCCCCTACCTCGGTCTCGACGTGCTTACCCCCGCCTGAGCGGATCGAGTATGCCGGCTGGGGAGTCCCCGCCGCCCCGGCCCTTGGCGTTCCGGTGTGCAGCGGCCGCCCGTGCGATCCACGCGCGCCGCTCCTGCCGGCTGAGGCCGAGCCTCTGCCGCCGCTCGATCACGCATACCGGTCGGCGGCTCGGTGTGCGGGAGGCGATGCGGGCGGACGGCTGAGCCCGCCTAGGGTGGTGTCGACCATGAGCATCGACACCACCTCCGGCCCCGCACGCCTCGTCGCTATCGACATCGACGGCACCACCATCAACCACGTCGGCGCCCTCTCGGATGAGGTGGGCCGGGCGGTCACCGCGGTCGTCGACGCCGGGCACCATCTCATCATCGCGACGGGCCGCTCCATCGTCGCGACGATGCCGGTCATCGAGATGCTGGGGTTGAAGGCGGGCTACGTCGTCTGCTCCAACGGCGCCGTCACTCTCACCCTCGACCCGGGCGAGCCCATGGGCTACACGGTCGTGGACACCGTGACCTTCGACCCGCGGCCCGTGCTGACGATGCTCCGGGAGGCGATCCCCGAGGCCCTCGTCGCCGTCGAGGACCTCGGTGTCGGGTTCAAGGTCAGCCGGCCCTTCCCGGAGGGCGAGCTCGGCGGCGACCAGGTGGTCGCCGACTGGGAGGAGCTGCTGTCCCGGCCGGCCACCCGGGTCACCCTGCGTCGCCCGGAAGCCTCGTCGGAGGAGTTCATCGAGCAGGTCGAGCGGGTCGGCCTGCACGGCGTCTCGTATGCCGTGGGGTGGACCGCCTGGCTCGACATCAACCCCGAGGGGGTCTCGAAGGGGTCCGCCCTCGAGCTGGTCCGCCGCCGGCT
>JALZBI010000024.1 GCA_030947565.1 Actinomycetota bacterium | reverse complement strand
CATGTCACGATTCTGACATACATTGCCGTGTGTCAGGGATTTGACACGTACGCAATTGAAGGAGCACATCATCCCCGCCACCGGCCCCGACTTCATCTCACTCCAAGCGCGCGACCTCGATGCTTCACAGGCGTTCTACGAGCAGTACCTCGGCCTCGTCCGCTCGCAGGCCGGACCTCCGCACGCCGTGGTCTTCGAGACGAAGCCAATATCGTTTGCACTGCGCGATGTCGTCCCCGGCACCGATCTCGCATCCGTTGCTCAGCCGGGTATCGGTGCCGCGATCTGGCTCCATGCCACGGACGCGCAGGCCATTCACGATGCTCTCGTCGCCGACGGTCACACCATCGTCTCCGCACCGATTGACGGCCCCTTCGGTCGGACTTTCACCTTTGCGGACCCGGACGGTTATCACGTCACTCTCCACGACCGCGCCTGACCCACATCGCCACCAGACGCACAGCGTTTAGCGACGACCGCGGTTGCGCGGATAAAGGGTGAGCGACTAACCGGCTAGATTGACTGCCTCGGGCTGCGGACGCTACCGACAGCGGCATGAGCGTGCGACTCGACACCGGCAAAGTCGGGCGTCCCGACAGCGGCATAAGAGGACGTGTCAGTGACCGCCGCAGCGAACTCACGGACTCTGGCATGAGCGAGCGTGCGACCGCCGGAGACCGACGGTTCGCTGCTCCAATGCCCGGGGCGCCCGCTCTGCTGGTTGACGGCCCGCTGTGTGTTCGCCAGCCGTTATGGTTCTCGGCGTACACAGTGCGTGAGGGTGACGACGCGATGTTTTCGCCGAGCCGATCGGCGTCCTGGACCGGGCTGCGCTGGTCCTCTACATTTCAGGGACCAACGTCACGTGAGAGGCGAATCGTCATGGCGGGTAAGTTCGAGCTGTTCAAGGACAAGTCCGGCAAGTTCCGGTTCCGACTCAAGGCGAGCAATGGCCAGGTCATCGCCACCGGTGAGTCCTACGAGACCAAGGCCAGCGCCCTGAACGGCATCGAGTCGGTGAAGAAGAACTCGGCCGGCGCCGCCACCGACGACCAGACAAGCTGACCCAACGCTTGGTGACAACTAATGCGCCGCGTCGTACGCCTGTTGCACCGTTGCACTGATCCGGCCGCGGTCACTGACGCTGTAACCCTTGCTCTTCGCCCACTCGCGCACCGCCGCAAGATCCGTGCGTGACGGGCGCCCAGCAGGCTTGCTCGACGCCGACGCCCGGCGGGGGCGCCCCTGCTTGGTCGCCTTGGCGATATACGGCTTGAGCGCCTTCTCCAATGCGGTCCGGTTCTTCGCGCTCAGGTCGATGGCCCACGACTCGCCATTGAGACTGAAGCTGACTTCCGTCGCGTTCGCGGAACCATCCAGGTCATCTGTCACCGTCACGGTGGTCTGCTTTGCCATAACCGTGATCCTCGTGCCTGAACCAGCCGCTGTCCAATCGACGACAACCCTGTGCCGGCCGCCGGACGCTCGTTTCGGGGACGGGTGGCCCCGTCGCCACGCTTGCCGGGTGCCCGGTGGGATTCGAGATCGTCTGACGGTAGAACAAGCGAGGGTTGGTCATGGATCTAACTGATATCCCGCCAACCAGAGTGGCGTTGGCCGAGCTGTACGCCCAGATCAATACGGGACCCGCCAGCGATGCGGTCGCTCATACCGATCATCACGCTCCGGGTGGCCAAAGCCAGCCGGACGTCATGGTCCGAGCCTTCCGGGCCCGTTGGTGTGGAGGGAGTTCTGCCTTGCCTGTACTGGATTCAGGGGGTGGCTATGAGTCGACAGCGCCGGATATGGACGATCAGTTTTGCGAAGAGATCGCCATCGACACCAGTGCGTCGTTGTTTCTGTGGACTGGCGGCGAGCCCCGGAACAGCCGTTCCCAGCACCAGCTGAAGACGGCTACACCGCCCCCGGCCTGGACCATCTGCAACGCGACCGAGCTGCAGATCGATCCAAGCCGCGTCGTGGTCGGCGGCCACAGCTCGGGCGGCGGCTCGGCAGCCGGGCTAGCGTGGGATGTGCGGGATCGGGGGAGTTCGCCATCGCTCACCACCTGCTGGTCTACCGATGCTTGACGACACGGACACACACCGTCGAGTCATCTCGTCACCGACCCCGAGGTGTGGAACCGCACCGGCAACGGGCTCAGGTGGTCCTGCTTTTCTCGGTAGGACCTACGGCACCGACGACGTCTCCCCTTATGCCGCGCCGACTCGGATGCAGGATCTGTCCGGCCTAGCCCCCGCCACGGTGCTCACCGGGGAGCTTGACCCTGTTCGTCGACGAGGACGTTCGATACGCGCAACGGCTCATGCGAGCTGGCGTTCCTACCGAGTTGTACGTCTACCGCGCCGCTCATCATGGGTTTGACCGCATAGTGCCTACCGCCGCCGTCACCCCACGGTTCATCGCCGACCGGGACGCCGCCCTGCGACAAGGATTCACCGCCCCAAAGACACCGATGCCGGTGGCCTAAGTGACCGTGACGCGGTCAGGGCCACTCATCGGTGGTCGGCGCGGTCACCCGAACCGCGGCATGAGCGGTTCACCCGGTCTGCGGCGTCGAGTAGTTCACCGTCGGTATCGGCCGAATATGCACTGACCGGCCAACCCCAAATTTGCCTACTGCCAGTAGGCTCACCGGCCGGTCGCTCCGTCGAGCTGCTCGCGAAGGATGTCGGCGTGGCCAGCGTGCCGAGCGGTCTCGGCGGTCATGTGGGCCATGACCCAGCGCAACGGCAGCCGCTGCCCATGCACCGGCAATGCCGTCAGCGCGGACGGGTCGCCCACCCGCCGGATGATCTCGTTGCTGTGCGTCCAGGCGGCGCGGTAGGCCCCGACCAGCGCATCCACCGTGGTCGACACCGGGACGTCCATGTCGCCGTCGAACTCCCGGTCCCAGGGGCCGCCGTCGACGTGATGGTGAAACCACCAGACTTCCGAGTCGACGAGGTGGTTCACCAGGCCGAGCAGGTTGGTCCCGGTCGGGACGCCGACCCACCGCAGCTGGTGCTCGGCCAGACCTTCGCACTTACGCAGGATCGCGTCGCGCTGGAAGTCGAGAAAGCTGACGGCGGTGGTCAGCTCGTCGGCGACCAGGCGTGGCACCTCACGGCGTTGAGTCTCGGTCATGACGGGACCCTAACCGCTGGGGAAAGGAGCCCTGCCCTCTACGCGCCGGAAGCGGTCCGGGCGCATCTAGAGGGGGGGGGCCTTCACCGACAGAGTCCAGCAATCGCGTCGCCAGGCGGTGGTCGGCGACCCTTGGCAGAACCTAGCCGGGGTCCATGCCGCCGGCCTGAGGGTTCGGATGAGCTCAACCTCGGTCCGCCCGTGGCGCGGCAAGCGCGGGGCAGTCAGGGCCCACAACCGGACTAACCTGTGACGGGCCTTTCGTATCCGCGTTGCCCTAGGTAACTGCCCGGTGCGGCCGGCGACGGCAGGGTCAACTCGAGGCGCCCGACGGAGTTGCTCATTCGTGCATTCGCCATAAACAAGGACGCCCAGCCACCGTGGCGGTGGAACCGGGCGTCCTTCCTCCCCGCAGCTTCTGGTCAGCCGGGGGGCGGCGGTGGGGCGGCGTGAGGGTTGCACGCATCGCCGGGTGAGAAGCCGTTGCTGGGTTGGATCACGCCCTGGCGGACCAGCTGGCCAAAGTTCTGCGTCCTACCACCCTCCGGGAACGGGTCGGTCGGGCTGTCGTTCTGGCCGGAGAACGCACAAATGCTGTTAGCGTGGGCCGGGCCTTGGGTGGGCTTACCGTTGCCGGTAACCTCGCCCGCTGTAGCGGATCCGGCGGCAAGAACCAGGGCCACGCCGGCTGAGGCGGTGCCAAACACGATGGTGCTGATGCGCATGGGCTTCCCTTCCCGTGTGATTGACGTGGTCGCCACCTTAAGAGCGCGACTAACTTCTGGTAGCCGCTTTTGCGATAACTCGATTGATGTAAGCGCCAATTCGCCCCGGTTTGTGGACTCTCCTCACCATGACAGCGTCTTCCGCGGACGGAGTCTTAAGAGAGTGTCAACGTCAGCCGGAATTGACGCCCAGGCGGCACGGAGTCAATGTCCCGTGCCGTCGAGATGGAGCTCGTTCTGTGTCAGGGAGTCGGCCTGGACACCACCAGTGAGCAGCGCGTTCGAGGTCAACCTGGGCCAGTCAGGCCCGCTCGTCGGCGTGAGCATGCGTCCAAGCAAAGGGGGCCCGCGCAGCACCTCAAGGTTTGGCAGCAGCACCGGGGCCGCGTCACCCAGCCCGACGCCCTGGGTGGCGCAATGACCGGCGACCTTGCAAGCCTGACGGGCGGCGGTGTACGTAGGGACTCCTCCACGAGGACGGTCACGAAGACGGCATCCTCGCGCCGGACGGCCTAGGCCTGGAGGATTTCGGGCAGGACCCAGCGGCGGTGGTCCGTGCAGGTGCTCGTAAAAACCGCGCCACTCAACCACGCAGCACGGGTATGCCGCGTGCGGACCGTGCTCACCCGCCGACGCACCGTCGTGGCGGGGAGTCGAGTCGTCCGCCGCTACGAACACCGCGGCGACCTCGCCGGCCCGGTCAGTGGATCCCGAGGGCGTTGAGCACCCGGTCGAACGACGCGGTCACGCCGTATTCGGAGGCGATCTTGCTCATCAGTCGGGCGTCCGCCACCGCGGTCGGAAGCGCCGGGTCGACGTCGGGGAGCGGAGCGTCCCGGGCAACGCGGACCACGAGCGGCGCGACGTCGAGGTATGCCGACGCCGCCTCGAGGCGGGTGCGCTGGGCACCCTTGATGGCCGGGTCGCCGGTGTCGACGGCCGCTCTCAGGCCGGCCAAGTCGCCGTAGGTCTCGATGAGCTTGGCCGCGGTCTTCTCGCCGATGCCCGCCACCCCCGGCAGGCCGTCGCTCGTGTCGCCGCGCAGCATTGACATATCCGCGTAGGCGTCGCCGCTGGGCACGGCGTACTTCGCGGCGAGGAACGCCTGGTCGACGATGTCGGCGCCGCGCACGCCCCCCCGGGCGGTGTAGATGACGCGGATCTGGGCCGCGTCGTCGACCAGCTGGAAGAGGTCGCGGTCACCGGTCACGACGTCCACCGGGCGCACCCCCCGGTTGATCGTGGCCAGGGTCCCCATGACGTCGTCGGCCTCGTAGCCGTCGGAGCCGAGCCGCGGAATCCCTAACGCCGCCAGTGCATCGGCGATGACGGGCACCTGTGGCGAGAGGTCGTCCGGCACCTCCTCCTGGTCAGGCGCCGGGCCGTCGACGATCTCGACGACCCGGTGCGCCTTGTAGCTCGGGATCGCATCGACCCGGAACGCCGGGCGCCAGTCGTTGTCCCAGCAGGCCACGAGGTGGGTCGGGTGGTGGGCGTTGACCAGCGAGGCGATCATGTCGAGGAAACCGCGGATCGCGTTGTTGGACGGTGCGTTCGGGTCACTGCGCTCGTCCGGGACGCCATGGAAGGCCCGGAAGTACAGGCTGGCGGAGTCGAGGAGCATGAGCCGTTCGCCGCGGTGTTTCATGGCGGTGAGCCTACGGCCCGCCGCGCTGCGCACCTGAGCACTTTCCAGCCGTGCGCGCACTACCGTGAGGAGCGTGGAACGCCTCGACCGCCGGCTCGTCGACCTGCTCACCGCCGAGGGGCGGACGAGCTTCACCGACCTCGGCAAGGCGACCGGGCTGTCCACCTCGGCGGTCCACCAGCGGGTCCGACGCCTGGAGGAGCGAGGGGTCATCACCGGCTACCACGCCGCCGTCGACTGGGAGGCCGTCGGCCTGCCGCTGACCGCCCTGATCTCGGTGACCCCTCTTGACCCGGCGGCGCCCGACGACGTGCCCGAACGGCTCACCGACATCTCCGAGATCGAGGCCTGCCACTCGGTGGCGGGAGAGGAGAGCTACGTCCTCAAGGTGCGGGTGTCCACCCCAGGAGCGCTCGAGGACCTCTTGGCCCGGATCCGCACCGCCGCCCACGTGAGCACCCGCACCACCGTCGTGCTGTCCACGCCCTGGGAAGGCCGCCCCACCGCCCCGGCATCGACCGACACCTGACGCTCAGCGGGCGATCGAGGCCGTCCGCCCGCCGATGACCGCGAGCAGGTCGGCGGGGGCAATCTCGATGTCGAACCCGCGGCGCCCGCCCGACACGAAGACCGTCGGGTATGCGTGTGCACTCTCGTCGAGCACCGTTGGCAGCAGCCGCTTCTGGCCCACCGGGCTGATCCCGCCGACGACGTAGCCGGTGACCCGCTCGGCCTTGGCCGGGGCGGCCATCACCACCCGTTTGACGCCAAGGACGGCGGCCATGACCTTGAGGTCGAGCTGACGGTCGGCCGGCACGATCCCGACCGCCAAGCCATCGCCCTCGACCACCAAAGTCTTGAACACCCGCTCCGGCGCCACGCCCAACGCCGCCGCCGCCTCGAGCCCGTACGACGGCGCGCCCGGGTCATGGGGATACGGGTGGGCGGTGAACGCGATCCCGGCGGCGGTCAGGGTGGTCGTCGCGGGAGTCCCGGACTCGCCTGCGCTCCGCCTCGCCACGAGCAGTGAGTATGCCTGCCCGGCGCCGCCTGCGGTCGGCTTGGCATGCTGGCGGCATGCCGCACCTGCTCGCGTGGTCCCAGGACGTCGCCTCCTGGCGGCGCGAGGTCGCCGACCTGTACGTCGCCGTCCGCGCCGAGCCTGACCCGGCCGTGGCCCACGCGACGTGGGTCACCCGCCGCGTCGAGCTGTTCGAGCGCCACCCGGCTTCCGCCCGACAGCCGGGCCAGACTCTGCGGCACGCGCCCTACGACCCGGCCTACCGGTTCCTGGTCACCCCGACTCCGGCCGAGCCCCAGTCCTGGCGGCCGACGACCGGCAGCGACGGCGAGGTGCCGTTCGAGCGGGCCGGCCGCCTCGACGTGCCAGGTCTGGGTGGCCTGGACGTGTGGTGGCTCGGCTCCTACGGCAACGGCATCTTCGTGCCGCTGCGCGATACCACCGCCGGCCACACCACGTACGGCGCCGGCCGCTACCTCCTCGACACCGTCAAGGGCGCCGACCTCGGCCGCGAGGGCGAGGCCTGGGTCGTCGACCTCAACTTCGCCTACAACCCCTCCTGCGGCTATGACCCGACGTGGGCCTGCCCGTTGGCCACGGCCGGCAACCGGCTCGCCGTCGACGTGCCGGTGGGCGAGCTCGAGCCGGTGCGACCCGACTAGTCGAAGATCTCCGAGGAGGCGTTCAGCGCCGGTTGGCCGCCCAGGTGGGCGTAGAGCACCGTCGAGTCGCGGGGGATCTCCCCGGAGGTGACGAGGTCCACCAGTCTGGCCATCGACTTCCCTTCGTAGACCGGGTCGATGATCATGCCCTCCCGCCGTCCGCTGAGCCGGATGGCCTCGACCGTCGACTCGATCGGGATGCCGTAAAGGTCTCCGGCCCCCCCTCGAGCACGGTGATCTCGTCGTCGCGGAGGTCGCGCCCGAGCTCGATCAGCTCGGTCGTGCTGCGCGCGATCCGGGCGACCTGGGTGCGGGTCTTCTCCAGCGTGTCTGCCGGACGGGCGGCTCAGCCGGCCTGGGCCACAGCGAGCTCCCGGCTCGCCTTCGCGCTCTCGACCGCAGCGGTATGCGTGGACGTCGCGTCCGCCTGCTCGCGCCACCACCGTCGCCCCGCCTCGGGCAGCGTGTCTATCGGGTCGTAGTAGACGTAGTCGCGGCGTAGCGCGGTCTCGTCGGCGCCCTCGATGGACGTGCGGTAGTTCTTGCGCCACAACGAGATTCCGCGCTCAGTGTCGTAGGAGTCGTTCTGGTGCACCCACCGCTTGCCCACGAACGGCACGTCGCAGACGATGCGCGGCGTCGCGAACCCCGGTAGGTAGCCCATGATCTCGTGCTGCAGGTGCTGGGCGTGCGCGAGGGAGACGCGCCAGTGCTCGCTGAACGGGATCATGTCGCACATGTAGAAGTAGTACGGCGTGATCGACCCACGGTCCTGCAGCGCGAAGCACAGGTCGAGCAGCTGCTCCGGGGTGTCGTTGACGCCGCGCATGAGGACGCCCTGGTTGCGCACGTCGCGGACGCCGGCCTCCAGCATGGCGCGGGCGGCATCGGCCACCAGCGGTGTCATCGACTGAGCCGAGTTGACGTGGGTGTGGATGGCGAGGGACACCCCGCGCGACCGCGCCTTCCGGGCCACTCGGCCGACGCCCTCGACGACGTCGGGGGAGAGCCAGTGCTGGGGCAGCCCCATCAGGGCCTTGGTCGCCAGCCGGATGTCGCGCACCGTGTCGATCTCGAGCAGCCGGTCGAGGAACGCCTCGAGGTTCTTCCATGGCATGTTCGCGACATCGCCGCCCGACACGACGACGTCGCGCACGGTCGGCGTCTGCGACAGGTAGGCGAGCATCGCGGCATACCGGTCGACCGGCTTGCCGGCCAGCTTGAGCTTCAGGACCTGGGGGGTGGAGTTGCCCACGAGATCCATGCGCGTGCAGTGGCCGCAGTACTGGGGGCAGGTGGGGAGCAGCTCGGCCAGCACCTTGGTGGGGTAGCGGTGGGTGAGGCCCTCGGCGACCCACATGTCGTGCTCGTGGAGGCTGTCGCGCGCCGCGTGCGGGTGCGACGGCCAGTCGGTGCGCCGGTCCGAGAAGACGGGCAGCATGTAGCGGCGCACTGGGTCGGCGCGGAAGGCCGCGGTGTATGCCGCCCCGGCAGCCGGCATCGGCTCGTCGGTGGAGGGCACCATGGTGTTGAGCATCTGCGGAGGCACGAGCATCGACATCGTCGCCCGCTCGGCCTGGTCGCGCTCGAGGTCGGTATAGAGGTCGTCGGTCAGCCGGTCGCCCATGAGGTCGCGGAGCTGCCGCACGGTCTTGACACAGTGGGCCCGCTGCCACTGCACGTCGGCCCACTCGGCCGCTGTGACGTCGCGCCAGCCGGGCAGTCGGGTCCAGTCCGGCTCGACGAGCTCACGCTGTCGGTACCGGTACGGCTGCTCGATCGCCACGCTCATGCGTGGAAGGATACGGGACAAGTCACACGTGTTCGGTCGTGATACCGCAAGCCTTGCGGCCATACTGCCTCTCGACAGGAGATTCTGTGTCCACCGATGCATCCCCATGGGGTCTCCATCGCGTCCTGGAGCCGGCGGGCGAGACCCTGCCTCAAGCGGCCGCCCGCCTCGACGCTCGTCCCGAGCTGTGGCCCGACGAGGTGCGCATCGCCGTCGAGACCCTCAACCTCGACGCCGCGTCGTACCGGCAGCTGGCCGTGAAGCACGGGGGCGACGGGGCCGCGATCCGGGCCGAGGTGCTCAACATCGTCGTGACCCGCGGCAAGATGCAGAACCCGGTCACCGGGTCGGGCGGGATGCTGGTTGGCACCGTCGACGAGGTCGGCCCGCACAGCCCGCTCGGCCTGTCGGTGGGGGATCAGGTGGCCACGCTGGTCTCCCTGTCGTTGACGCCGCTGCGGATCACCGACGGGCTGGAGCGTTGGGACGGCCGCAGTGAACAGGTGCCCGCCGCGGGCCACGCCATCCTCTTCGGGCGATCCATCGCGGCGGTGCTCCCTGACGACCTCGACCCGCGGCTCGCCCTCATGGTCATGGACGTCTGCGGGGCGCCCGCGCTCGTGCGCCGGGTCGTCGAGGGGTATGCGTCGGCCTCGGTGGAAGATCAGTCCCCCTCTGGGGGGACCAAAGCTCCACAGACCGTGGCATCGACGGTGTGCGTCCTAGGGGCGGCCGGCAAGTCGGGGTCGCTATCCCTCGCCGCGGCCCGCGACGCCGGGGCCGGTCACCTCATCGGCGTCGTGCCCGACGAACGGGAGGCGGCGGTGCTGCGGGACAGCGGACTGGCCGACGAGGTCGTCGTCGCTGACGCCCGCTCCCCACTGGGCCTTTCGGACTCCGTCCGCGCGGCGGGTGGCCCGGCCGACGTCACGGTGGTGTGCGTCGACGTCCCCGGCTGCGAACAGCCCGCGATCCTCGCGACGGCCGACGGCGGCACCGTCGTCTTCTTCTCGATGGCGACCAGCTTCTCGGCGGCGGCCCTCGGGGCCGAAGGACTGGCCACCGACGTGACGATGCTCGTCGGCAACGGCTACGTGCCAGGGCACGCGGCGTACGCGGTGGACCTGGTGCGACGCATACCCGCGGTCCGCGCCCTGTTCGAGGCCAGGCTGGAGCGCTAGACCAGTCCGAGCAGAGCGTTCTCGACGACCTCGGCGAGCGCCGGGTGGATCCAGTACTGACCCTTGGCGATGTCGTCGGCCCGCTGGCCGAAATGGGCCGCCTGGATCAGCGGCTGGATCAGTGACGAGGCCTGCGGGGCCATCAGGTGCGCCCCGATCAGCTGCATCGTGTCGGGGTCGACGATGACCTTGCAGAACCCCGTCGTGTCCTCCAGCGCCCAGCCGTACGCGACGTCACCGACCCGCTGCTCGTAGCTGAGGTAGTGCGCGCCGGCCTCTTGCAGCTCCTGCTCGGTCTTGCCGAACGACGCGATCTGCGGATGCGTGAAGACGGCGTGCGGAACGAACCGGTGGTCGCTCTCGATGGGGTCGTGGGGGTGCAGGAGGTTGTGCATGACCACCCGCATCTCGTGGTTGGCCACGTGCTTCAGCTGCCAGTCGCTGCTGACGTCACCCAGCGCGTACACGCCGTCGACCACGGTCTCCTGCTCGGCGTCGACGACCAGCCGACCGTCGTCGTGGCAGGTGAGGCCGGCCGCGTCGACATCGAGCAGATCGGTGTTGGGGACCCGGCCGACGGCCAGAAGGACGACGTCGACCTCGACGACGACGTCGTCCGCATCCAGCGATGACCGCGTCGTGAGCGACCAGTGGTCGCCGACCCGACCGGCCGCGGTGATCGTGGTGTGCAGGCGCACGTCGTAGCGCTCGCGGGCGATCTGCGTGAACGCCTGGGAGACGGACTGGTCCTCGGGCGACAGGAGCCGGCTGCCGCGGTGCAGCCACGTGACCCGGGCGCCGAGGCCGTCGAGGATGTGGGCGAACTCGGCGGCGATGAAGCCGCCACCGACGATGGCCACCCTTTCCGGAAGGCGGTCCATCCGCATGATCGTGTCGCTGGTGTGGACGCCGCGGTCGGGGTCGACCCGGTCGAGGCCGTCGACGTCGAGCAGCCGCGGCCGCCCTCCCGCCGCGATGACCCAGCGGTCGGCGGTCACCGTCACCCCCGTGCCGGTGTCGAGGGTCATCGGCCCGACGAACCGGGCCTGCTCCCGGTAGAGGGTGACGTTGCGGGCCGTCTCCCGCCACTCCTCGCCGCCGTGCGAGATGGGGTCGATCCGGCCGAAGATGCGGTCGCGGATGCGCGGCCAGTCGGCGCGCACGCCGTCGACGTCGACGCCGAGCCGGGCTGCGTCCCGGGCCTCGAGCACCCGGTCGGCGGGCAGGACGAACATCTTCGTGGGGATGCAGCCGACGTTGAGGCAGGTCCCCCCGAACGTCCCCTTCTCCACCAGCCCGATGTCGAGGTGGTTCAGCTCGGGGGTGATCAGGGAGTTGCCCGACCCCGTGCCGATGACGACCAGGTCGTGGTGGCGGGTCTCCATGTCCGCAGCGTACGTACCGTGCGGGGGTGGCGAGGGGGCCGGCCGACATTCGCCTCCCGCCTATGGTGACGGGCGTGACCAGCACCCTGTACCGCGGCGCCGTGATCCACACCGGCGAGGGTGGCGTCGTCACCGCCCTTCTCGTCCAGGACGGCCGGGTCGCCTGGCTCGGGCGGTCGGAGGAGGCGCCCCCGGTCGACGCCTCGGCGGGCGCCGACACGGTCGACCTCGACGGCGCCCTCGTCACGGCCGCGTTCGTCGACGCCCACGCCCACCTCTCGGCCACGGGTGCCGGTATGCGTGGGGTCGACCTGTCGACCGCGAGGTCCCTCGACGAGGCGGTCTCCCGCATCGAGACCGGCGTCCGCCGATCCGGGGGACGACCCGTCTTCGCCTACGGGTGGGACGAGTCGGGCTGGCCCGAACGCCGGCCCTTCACCGCGCGCGAGCTCGACCGGGCGGCATACGGCGGGGTCGTGTACGCGTCGCGTGTCGACGGGCACTCTGCCGTCGTCTCCTCGGCGCTCGCCGTGGCGGCCCGCCTCACGCCCAGCGACAGCGACAACGGCCTGGTGCACACCGATGCTCACCACCGGGCGCGCGCGGCGTTCGCCGCCAGCGTGCCGCCGGAGCAGAGCCGTGCAGACGTCCGGGCCGCCCTCCGACTGGCCGCGTCACGGGGGATTGCCCAGGTCCACGAGAACGCCGGGCCGGTCATCAGTGCGGCTGAGGACGCGGCCGGCGTGCTCGAGGTCGCGGCCGGACCGGGTCTGCCGGGCGTCGTTCTCTACTGGGCCGAGCTCGTGGACGCCCCCGACACGGCCCGCCGCCTCGTCGAGCAGCATCGCGCGCGCGGCCTCGCCGGTGACCTCAACGTCGACGGGTCGATCGGATCGCGCACGGCGTCGCTGCGCACCGACTACACCGACGCTCCCGGTCAGCGCGGGAACGCCTACCTCACCCTCGCTCAGGTGCGCGACCACGTCACGGCCTGCACCCGGGCGGAGGTCCAGGCCGGCTTCCACGTCATCGGCGACGCCGGGGTCGACACGGTCCTGGCGGGGTTCGAGGCCGCAGCGGAGCTGGTCGGTCTCGGTGCGCTGCACGCGCGGCACCACCGACTCGAGCATGTGGAGATGATCGACGCCGACGGGGTCTCGCGGCTGGCCCGGCTCGGCATCGTCGCCAGCGGGCAGCCGGCATTCGACGCCGCCTGGGGTGGGCGGCGCGGCATGTACGCCGAGCGGCTCGGTCCCCGGGCCGAGGGGATGAACCCCTTCCGCGCCTTCCTGGACGCCGGAGTGACCATCGCGTTCGGGTCCGACTCCCCGGTGACGCCGTTCGCGCCGTGGGAGGGTGTCCGCGCGGCCGTCCACCACCATGACCCGGCGCAGAGGGTAGCTGGCGCAGAGGCGTTCCACGCGCATACCGTCGGAGGCCACGCCGCTGCGGGCGAGATCGGCGGGCGGCTCGAGGTCGGGGGGGCCGCCACGTTCGCTGTATGGGACGGCTGGTCGGGGTGGGCCGACTCACGAGGGCGCCTGCTGGACCCGCCGGTCGAGGTCGCGGTGCCCGTCGCCCGGTTGGTCGTCCGAGACGGCGAGGTCATCCACAGTGCGGATCCGCCGTAGGTCTTCCGGGACTTCGGCCCTCATGCGGGACAATCGGCGGTTTCGCTAGGCTGAGGCCGTGAGTTCTCCCGCGCCTCTCGACCTCGACCCGGCCGTGGTCCGCCGCGCCCGGACCCTGGCCCGTCGGGCCGGCCGCCCCGTGGTCCGCCTCGCCCAGCAGCACACGACGGCGTCCGTCGAGCGAGCGACCTTGCGCCTGGCCGGACTCGGTGGTGCTGACCACGAGCGGGTCCCCTGGGTCAACCACCTCGTGCAGGCGGTCCGCGACCAGGTGGGCCTCGAGCACGGCGTGACCACCCCCGTGTGGGACGCCCTGCGGCGTGGGGAGGCCGACGACCTGCTCCTGCTGGCCCAGAAGTCGGCCGCCGGCTCGGTCACCTTCCGGCTCCCGGAGGGCCGCGCACTCCCGGCC
>JALZBI010000175.1 GCA_030947565.1 Actinomycetota bacterium | reverse complement strand
CCCGACGACGGCTGCCGCGGGCAGCCGCTTCGCTGCCAGGCCGGCGACGAAGTCACTCGTCCCCCACAGCAGGGAAGAGCACAGGGCCAGCACGGCAGACACGGCCACACGGTAACGGCGTGGCTGCCTGTCCCCTCGGGCTGCGTCGACATACGCTCAGGGCGTGCGAGGTCGATCACTGACGGGCGAGCAGCCCGCCGAGTTCGCGAGAGCCATCACGGCGCTCCGCGAAGCCAGGCTGCGCCCGGAGGTCAGGCTGACGGAAGTCCCTGCGCCGCAACGCATCGCGCCGTATGCCGTGGCCCTCACCGCCGACGTGGTCGCCTCCGCCTCCGACGAGGAGGAGCTGGCGTCGGGTCGTTTCGTCCTGTTGCACGACCCCTCCGCGCCAGGGCCGTGGGAGGGCGAGTGGCGGGCCGTGACCTTTGCCCGGGCCGAGCTCGAGCCCGAGCTGGCCAGCGACCCGATGCTGGGCGCGGTCGGCTGGTCGTGGCTCGTCGACTCGCTCGACGCCCGCGAGCTCGGCTACGTCGCCGAGGCGGGCACGGTCACCCGCGTCGTCTCCGAGAGCTTCGCGGGGCTGTCCGACCGCGAGCCCACGGTGGAGATGGAGGTGCGCGCCTCCTGGACCCCGCGCGGTGAGATCGGCGCCCACCTGCTGGCGTGGTCCGACCTGCTCTGCACCATCGCCGGGCTCCCTCCCCTGCCGGAGGGCGTCGTCGCGCTCCCCGGGCAGCGGCGTTGACCAGCGGCTCCGAGGTCGACGGGACGCACGACGCGCCACCGGAGCCGACAGCGGCCGAGGACGGCCCACCCGAGCGTGAGCTCACCCCGCTGGTCGCACCACGGGACGGGGTGCCCGACGTCGTCGTCGACGAGCGCCGCCTGGTCGAGGCCGGACGCGCGATCGCGGCCGGCACCGGCCCCGTGGCCGTCGACGCCGAACGCGCCTCCGGCCACCGTTACGGCCAACGCGCCTACCTCGTGCAGCTGCGGCGTGCCGGGTCGGGCACCTGGCTCATCGACCCTGTGGCGTGCCCAGATCTCGACCCGGTCGCCGAGGGCATCGGCGACGCCGAGTGGGTGCTGCACGCCGCGACCCAGGACCTGCCGTGTCTGGCTCAGATCGGCCTGCGCCCGGCACAGCTCTTCGACACCGAGCTGGGCGCCCGGCTGGCCGGACTGCCGCGGGTGGGCCTGGGTGCGGCGGTCGAGCACTACCTCGGGCTGTCGCTCGCCAAGGAGCACTCCGCCGTCGACTGGTCGACCCGCCCGCTGCCTGAACCCTGGCTGCGGTATGCCGCCCTCGACGTCGAGGTGCTCGTCGAGCTCCGCGGTGCCATCGCCGCCGACCTCGAGGCCCACGACAAGAGCGAGTGGGCGCGTCAGGAGTTCGAGGCCCTGCTGACGTTCACCGGCCCGCCCGTCCGCGTCGACCCCTGGCGCCGGACGGCAGGCATGCACCGGATGCGCAAACGTCGGGGCGTCGCCCTGGTGCGCGAGCTCTGGACGGCCCGCGAGCGGCTGGCCGAGCAGCGCGACGTCTCCCCCGGCCGGGTCCTGTCCGACACGCTTCTCGTCTCGCTGGCCACCCATGTCCCGACGACCGCGGAGGAGATCGCGGGGTCGCGCGAGCTGCGCCCGGCCCGCCGCTACGCCAAGGTCTGGCTCGACGCGATCCGCCGGGCGTCCGCCCTGCCGGAGAGCGCCCTGCCCCCTCTGACGATCCCTGGCGTCGGACCCCCACCCGCTCGAGCGTGGACCGAGCGTGAGCCGGTGGCCGCGGCTCGCCTGGCCCAGGCCCGGGGGGAGATCGCGGCGTTCGGCACGGAGCACGAGGTGCCCGTCGAGAACGTCCTCACCCCTGACCTGCTGCGCCGCGTGCTGTGGACCCCGCCTGCCGACCTCAGCGAGGCGGGCATCGCGGCCACCCTCACGGCGCTGGGCGCCCGGCCGTGGCAGGTCGAGATCACCGCGCCGATCATCGCCCGCGCCTGCTCTGACCACGCCTGACGGCCGGGCGCCAGCGGTGCGCGGCGTGGGTGGGGGGTGACGAGGTCGGCTTCCCGCCCCCAGGACTCCCCATCCACCGGGTGCCCCGAGAAGCAATCAAGTTACCAGTGAGTAGCATTGGGCTCCCGGCCGCGGCATACCCGTGCTCGCCCGGTCCGTCGACACCCAGGAGGTCCCATGCCCCGCGCCCTGCGTGAGGTCGTCTTCGTCGAGGGCGTACGGACGCCGTTCGGCCGCGCCGGCGAGAAGGGCATCTACGCCCAGACCCGCGCCGACGACCTCGTCATCAAGTGCATCCGCGAGCTGCTGCGGCGCCATCCCGAGCTGCCGAAGGACCGGGTCGAGGAGGTCGCCATCGCTGCGACAACCCAGATCGGCGACCAGGGGCTCACGCTCGGGCGCACCGCGGCGCTGCTGGCCGGTCTGCCCAAGACCACGCCCGGCTACTCGATCGACCGGATGTGCGCCGGGGCGATGACCGCCGTGACGAGCGTCGCGTCGTCGATCGCCATGGGCGCCATCGACGTCGCGGTCGCCGGCGGCGTCGAGCACATGGGGCGGCACCCGATGGGCGAGGGCGTCGACCCGAACCCCCGCATTGTTGCCGAGCGCATCGTCGACCCGTCGGCCCTCGTCATGGGCCAGACCGCCGAGAACCTCCACGACCGCTTCCCCGGCATCACCAAGGAACGGTCCGACGCGTATGCCGTGGTCTCGCAGGAGCGCTACGCCAAGGCCTTGGCCAACGGCCAGGTCGAGCCCGACCTGGTGGCCGTGGCCACCCGCAACGTCGACAAGGGGTTCGGTCTGGCGACCGCCGACGAGCCGCCGCGACCCGGCACCACGCTGGATGACCTGGCCACCTTGAAGACCCCCTTCCGGGCACATGGCCGGGTCACCGCCGGCAACAGCGCCGGGCTCAACGACGGTGCCACCGCCTGCGTCGTCGCCAGCGAGGAGGCCGCCGCCCGCCTCGGCCTGCCCGCCCGGATGCGGCTCGTCTCGTATGCGTTCGTCGGGGTCGAGCCGGAGGTCATGGGCATCGGGCCGGTCCCGGCCACCGAGAAGGCGCTGCGGATCGCCGGACTGACCATCGGCGACATCGGGCTGTTCGAGCTCAACGAGGCGTTCGCCGTGCAGGTGCTGGCCTTTCTGGACCACTTCGAGATCGCCGACGACGACGAGCGGGTCAACCGCTACGGCGGGGCCATCGCCGTCGGGCATCCGCTGGCCTCGTCCGGCATCCGCCTGATGACCCAGCTGGCCCGGCAGTTCGAGGAGCACCCCGAGGTGCACTACGGCCTCACCGCGATGTGCATCGGCATCGGCATGGGTGGCTGCGTCATCTGGGAGAACCCCCACCACCCTGACTACCGCTCGGAGGTCTCCGCGTGAACACCGTCACCGCCGCCCCCTCGGCCACCACCGCCGCCCGCGCACCGGAGGAGGTCGTCACGCATACCCCGGTGCAGGACGTCCGTCTCCCCGGTGGAGCAGGCACGCTCGCCCTGCTCACCCTCGACAACGGGTTCGACCACACCAAGCCCAACACCTTCGGGCCGGCGACCATCGCCGGGATCCAGGCCACCGTCGGCAGCCTCCGAGCCAGGGCCGAGGCCGGCGAGATCCGCGCCGTGGGCATGACCGGCAAGCCGTTCGTCTTCGCGGTCGGCGCCGACCTCAAGGCGGTCGCGTCGGCGGGCAGCCGGGAGCAGGCGCTCGCGGTCGCCCAGGCGGGACACCGCGCGTTCGCCGCCGTCATGGACCTGCCGGTGCCGACCTTCGCCTTCGTCAACGGGGCCGCCATGGGTGGCGGGCTCGAGATCGCTCTCGCGTGCGACTACCGCACCATCTCGGTCGGCGTGCCGGCCATCGCCCTGCCGGAGACGTTCCTCGGTCTCGTGCCGGGCTGGGGCGGCTGCTTCCTGCTGCCGAACCTCGTGGGGCCGGCCAACGCCCTGACCGTCATCGTCGAGAACCCCCTCAGCCAGAACCGGATGCTCACCGGCCCCCAGGCATACCGGCTCGGCATCGCCGACCTCCTGGTCGAGCCGGCCGACTTCCTCGAGGAGTCGCTGGCGTGGGCCGCGCGGGTCGTCAGCGGCGCGATCAGGGTCACCCGTCCCGAGATCCCTCGCGACGAGGACACGTGGGCGGCGGCGGTCAAGGCCGCCCGCCGGGTCGCCGACCAGCGCACCGGACGTCAGTCACCCGCGCCCTACCGCGCCCTCGACCTCGTCGCGGCCGCCCGCACGCGTACTCGCGACGAGGCTTTTGCCGCCGAGGACGAGGCGCTCGTCGACCTTGTCGTGGGCGACGATCTGCGCGCCGGCCTGTATGCGCTCGACCTCGTGCAGCGCCGGGCCCGCAAGCCCGCTGGGGCGCCCGACGCGACGTTGGCCCGGCCCGTGACCAAGGTCGGGATCGTCGGGGCCGGCCTGATGGCCAGCCAGCTGGCGCTGCTGGTGGCCCGGCGGCTGCAGGTGCCCGTCGTGCTCACCGACCTCGACCAGGAGCGGGTCGACCGCGGGGTGGGCTGGGTGCACCAGGAGGTGCACGGCCTGCTGGCCAAGACGAGGGTGAGCCCCGACCAGGCGAGCCGGCTCACCACCCTGGTCACCGGGTCGACCACGAAGGCGGCGTTCGCCGACGCCGACCTCGTCATCGAGGCGGTGTTCGAGGAGATCGCCGTCAAGCAGCAGGTCTTCGCCGAGGTGGAGGCCGTCGTGTCGCCCACTTGCGTGCTGGCGACGAACACCAGCTCGCTCTCGATCACCGATATGGCGTCGGGTCTGGCGCACCCGGAGCGCGTGGTCGGGTTCCACTTCTTCAACCCGGTGGCCGTCATGCCCCTGGTGGAGGTGGTGCGAGGTGAGCGGACCGACGACGCCACCCTCGCTACGGCCTTCGCCGCCGGCAGGGCGCTGAAGAAGACGTGCATCCTCGTCACCGACTCGCCGTCGTTCATCGTCAACCGGCTGCTCGGCCGCTGGATGGGTGAGGTGGCCCGGGTCGTGGACGAGGGCACGCCGATCGAGGTCGTCGACACGGCGTTCGCCGGCCTGGCACCGATGCCGCCGTTCGTCCTCCTCGGGCTGGTCGGGCCGGCGATCGCATTGCACAACAACGAGACTCTGGCCGCGGCATACCCCGACCGGTTCTACGTTTCCGAAGGTCTGCGTCGCGTCGTGGCCGAGGGCAAGCGGTCGATCTACACCGAGCGCGACGGCCGGCCGGTCGTCGACGAAGAGGTACGGGCGCTCATGCCCGTGCCGAACGATCCGGTCGCTCTCGACGCGGCGGCGGTGCGCGAGCGGGTGCTGTCGGTCATCGCCGACGAGGCCCGCCGGATGCTCGACGAGGGCGTCGTCCAGTCGCCGATGGATCTCGACCTCGCCATGATCACCGGTGCCGGCTTCCAGTTCTGGAACGGCGGCATTACCCCGCTCCTCGACCGCAGCGGCGTCGCCGAGCGCGTGACCGGACGCCGCTTCCTCCCGCCCGGGGTCGCCAGCGTCCCGGCCTGATCCACCTGACCACAGGTGACTCAAGGGCAACCCCAGGGCAGCCCCTCGCACTTTTCCGCCTAATAGGAGCGCAGCGCACGCCGCGGCGAATATGAGGAGCCCAGAGCACGGATTCCCGTGCGCTGGGCTCCTCATGTT
>JALZBI010000023.1 GCA_030947565.1 Actinomycetota bacterium | reverse complement strand
CCCCCCCCCCCCCCCGGCCGGGGCTGCTACCGCGCCTGCACGGGTAGCTGCAGGTAGGACGCGTGCTCGCCGCCGGTGTGGATGACGTGACGCCCGCTGTTGGCCGGGATGTACTCACGCGTCCCGGGCATCATCGTGCCGAGCAGCGAACGCCCACTGACCACGAAGCGAAGCTGTTCACCGGGGTAGAAGACGAGCCCGACGGGGAGCAGGTCGATCTCGACGTCGACGACCTGCTCTGGCGACAGCTTCTCGACCCGGTCGAAGGTATGCACGGGCACCATGTCGGTGGACAGCGTCTCGTCCAGGTGACGCATGGAGACCCGTAGGCGTCCGTCGGATCCCCTGTAGCGCAGGATCGACGCACCGCGTTCGGTCACGTCCTGCACGAAAGCGCTCTGGTTCGGCACGGTGAACTGCGCCAAGGGGGTGCCGTAGGCGTCCAGTTTCTGCAGGAGGACGAACAGGTCGATGTCGTCGGACCCGTGTGCCTCGACCCACAGATGCGCCTTGGGATAGCCCACGACAACGGTCTCCGAGGCGAAGCGGGTGAGAAACGAGACGACGTCAGGGTTGGCGTCGACCTGGTACGTTGCCGTCGCTGCGTCGGCGGGAGCAGCCGTGTGGAGTCTTCGCGAGCGGGCATCGAGATAGAACTTCGTCGAGGTGACGTCCGTCGGCGGGAACTCATCGGCGGCGACGTTCGTCCGGTCACCGCCCTGGAGGTCCAGGACGGAGTAGCGGACCCGAGGCGTCTGCTCCCAGCCGTTGTCCTCGCCCTTGAGGTAGTGGTCGAAGAACCGGCGCAGATCCTCCCGGTTGTCCTCGTCGTAGTAGTCCGGCCACTCCTGGCTGTTGTGGATGCGCAGCCACTTCTCGCTCGAGGCGATCCGCCGCCAGCCCCGGAACGTGCCAGCGGTGTGCAGGGTATTGGAGTAGCTCGCGACGACGTATGCCGGCACGGTGACCTTGTCGAACTCCGGGATCTTGTTCTCCCACAAGCCATCGACGAGTGGGTGATCGTCCACCTCGGTGAGGATGTCCTCCTTCTGGCCCTTTCCCCAGAAGCTGTTGGCCTGCAGCATCCCAGCAAAGCCGGTGTCCGGCATACCGCCACGCATCACCAGGTCGCGGTAGACGTCGCTGACCCCCTCCCACGGGTTGATCGCCGCCAGGTGTGGCGGCTGCTCGGAGGCCGTGAACCACTGGGCGACGGCGAGATAGGAGGTCCCGCTCATCGCCACCTTGCCGGTGCACCACTCTTGGACGGCCAGCCACTCGACCAGGTCATAGCAGTCCCGGCCCTCCTGGCGGTCCCACAGAACGCTGTTCCCGTCCGAGTCGACCACGCCACGGACATCCGGGTTGCAGATCGCATAACCCTGCGCGCACCAGTACGCCGGATCCGGGCCTTCGAACTTCTCCAGACCCGAGACGATCCCGTTGTCCAGACCCACCATGCCGAAGATGCCCATCACGCTGGGAGAACCGCCCTGGCCCTTCCCGTAGGGGCTCCACGCAACGATCACCGGCACGGCTTCGGTCCCCACCGGACGGAACACGTCGACGTAGATCGTCACCCCGTCGCGCAGGGTGACGGCGATGTCCTTCTCCAGCACGATGTCATCCGGCAGCGGGAGGAACGGCGGCGCGATCCTGGATCCGGCAGCCAGGGTTCGCGTGCCCGGGTCGAACTGGGTGAGGGGGCCGGTGCGTTCGGGCGGCAACGGCGCCGACGGTACGTACGCGCGCGCGTTCTCAGTCATGGGTGTCTCCGTCCACGTGGGGTTCAAGATTGGTCGCTGGGGCTTTTCGCGCGATGGCGTCCACCATCGGTGTGGGGTCGAAGTAGAACGGTCGAATCTCGCGGATGTGGTTTCCCTGGAACCTGAACACCTCGGCGACCTGGAATGGCCGGCCGTCGTCGCCGGCGAGGGTGAACTCGACAAGCTCGACGGCGTAGTCGTCTCCGACGGTGGTCGCCACCGGCTGTAGCCGAACGATGGGAACGGCGTGGGCGACGATCGGGATCAGCTCCCGGAAGGCTCCCTTGCCCCGATAGGTCCCGGCGAACGGCATGGAGGAGGGGATCGTGATGGAGAAGTCCTCGGTCAGGAGCTCTCCCGCCGCCGCGAAGTCGCCGGCCCCGTTGAGGGCGTAGTGCTTCCTGACCAGCTCGAGCTGTTCTTCCCGCGTCATGCGGGCCACTCCTGCGTCGTCACCGGGGTGCCGTGGAAGCCGGCGACGGGGAGAAGACTCTGGTCCGTGCCGTCTCTGACGTTGCCCGAGGCGTCGGGGTGGTCGTCGAACCAGCCGTCAGTGGGGTAACGGAACATCCAGTCGACCGCCAGCTTGCGACGCGCGATCAGCCAGACACCGTCCCGTTCCTCGAACCGGTCGAGGTAGCGGGCCCACAGCTTGACGGTCTCGCCCTTCCAGTGGTGCCGTTCGGACCCCTGGTGGTCGGCGTTGAGGTAGGTCTCGACGTGGGCGACCTTGGGTCCGTCGAACTCGATGAGGCTGTTGCCGAGGAAGTGCATCGTCCGCACGAACCGCGGCATCTCCGCGGACAGGAACTCGACGAACCCGTCGAGCGAGCCCGTGTGCAGGCTCTCCGGGAACTGGACGTAGGCATCGGGGTGGAAGGCGCCGCGGACCAGGCGCATGTCGACCCGGTCGAGGCCACGGCAGTAGCGCAGCAGCACGTCGTGGATCTGCGCACGAGCACTCAGTTCTTCAAGGTCCATCAGTGGGCTCCGATCAGTGGGTTTGGACGACGACCTCAGGTCCGTCGTTCGAGAACGCTCGTCGAGGTCGGCGCGGAGGTGACGTCGCACAGGTCGCGGCCGAGGTTCTCCAGCCAGGTGTCCAGGTTGTAGGCCGCGTGCATGCTTCCGGCTCGAGCGTTCCGGGCGATCAGCTGCAGCGGCAGGCGCTTCATGATCGCCGAGGCCCCTGACGCCTGCAGCAGGGTCTCGACTGCGGCCGCGCAGGCGTCCCAGACGTAGGCGACGTCGGTGTGGTACTGGACCCCCTCCTGTGGGGTGAGGTCGACGCCGTCGGCGTCGCACTGGTCGAGCCTGACCACCGCGGCGTTCGCGACCGCGGCCGCCGCCCGGATCTGCGTGTGGGCCCGACCGACCGTGTGGTGCATGACGGGCGAGTCGAGCGCGCTCGTATAGGTGGAGTACGGGATGCCGCGTTTGCCTACCCCGGTCATGAAGACCTCCATCGCCTGGTCGGCCATGCCGAGAGCAAGACCGGTGCCGGACACAACCGAGCGGACCAGACCCCCACGCCGTGGTCCAAGACCCTCGCGGGTCAGCTCGTCTACTCGGGCCGTGAGGAGTGCAGGGGTACTGAAAAACGCATCGGGGACGAAAAGATCGCCGTCGGTCGCGACGGTCTGGCTGCCGGTTGCCGCCAGCCCCATCGAGTCCCAGTCATCACGCGCGGTGAGCGAGCTCTTGGGCACGAGCGCCATCCCGACCTTGGAGTCGTCGTCGTCGTCGAAGAAGACGGCGAGGTAGCCGTGTGAGGCGTGCACGCTGCCGGTGGCGAAAGGCCAGGCCCCGTTGATCATCCAGCCGCCGTCGACCTGACGACCCGTTCCGGACATCCGTCGGGAGGTGCCGCCGAGAGCGAAGGTACGGTTGCCGATCCACGGTGACTCGTAGACGGGCGCCACGACGTCGTCGCCGAAGGCGTAGCTCCACAGGTTCCCCCCGGCGGCCGCCCACACGACCCAGGCGGTGGCTCCGCAGCCAGAGGCCAGCGCGCGGTAGATGCCGTGAAGCTCACGGGTGGTGAAGTCCGCCCCACCGAACCGGGCCGGAACGGTCAGGCTGTAGACGCCGGCAGCGTCGAGGCGATCGACGGTCTCCTGGGGGACCCGACGCTGCTGTTCGGCAAGCGTCTGGTGCTCGCGCAACCAGCCCCGCAACGACATGACCCGCTCGATGATGTCGGCCGCCTGCGGCGCTGCGGTTGCCGGCCGAGTGTCTGTGGTCATGGTGCATCCCGTCGTTCGTGAGCCGGCAGGACCGGCAGCCGGAGGTAGCTCGGGAACCCCGGCCCGGTGTGGATGGTGTTCTCCGCCCCGTCGTGGTAGCCCGCGTCGTAGGCGTGCCGCATACCGTGGCCCACTCCGGTAAAGGGCTGGATGTCCACGCGGAGACGGTGTCCCTTCCTGATCAAGCCGGTGTTCGGGACGATCTCGACCTCGACCGGCACGACCTCGCCCGCCTGCAGGGGTGCATGGTCGCCGCGAAGGTGGGTGTGCTTCGGACGAAACTCGGTCGACCGTTGGGTGTCCAGCACGCGATGCGACACCTTCAGCCACCCTTTGGCGAGCGGATAGAACAGGGTGGAGATGCCTGGGATGAGGGCGGGGCCGCAGTAGTCGACCTCACGGCCGTCCTCGTCCAGGACGCGAAGTGAGACGTAGAGATCCATGTCCTCGCTGGTGGACGAGACCCACGCCACGAGCTTGCTGTAGCCGGCGATCACGGTGTCCTCGTCAAACGGCTCACTGACGAAGCTGGCTCCTGGGCTGCAGGGCGCAGTCTTCGGGGCCGGACTTGCCGAAGCCGGCGGTGGTGGTACCGGCGGCGCACTCACGTCCACTTCGGCCGAGTACCGCACCGATCGGTCGCCATCCGGGGCGCTGCGCGACAGGCGCAGCACGTTGTCGCTGGGCAGCCGGCTATCGTCAACGGGCGACGCGTCGAGGTACCACTTCACGTACTCGGTGCGCTCGACGGGCCACTCGTTCTCCTCCTGGAGGTACGAGCCGCCGCGTCCGGTC
Organism: Actinomycetota bacterium; assembly: GCA_030947565.1. Taxonomy (GTDB): domain Bacteria; phylum Actinomycetota; class Actinomycetes; order Actinomycetales; family Dermatophilaceae; genus Lapillicoccus. The sequence goes on along the minus strand of JALZBI010000023.1, from coordinate 8,899 downwards.
CGGATCTCCAGCCGCACCGGTGGCTGGTCCATGACCCCGTTGTCGATTCCTTTGAGCCAGTGGTCGAAGAAGGCGGCGTGGTCGTTCACCGCCGCAGCGGAGTACGCCTTCATGAACCAGTCCTCCCAGAAGTCGATCCGCTTGTTCGCGGTCGGGGTGTTCAGGTAGGTCTCGCTGCTCCCGAGCTGGTGGAAGTGGCTGGGGTGCGTTGTCACGGCAACCGTCCAGAGCGGCACGGTGACCTTGCTCAGGTCGGGGCTCATGAGGACCTCGGCTCGCGGCCCGAAGATCGCGCCGGGGTCCGAGTCCTTGAACGGGTTGGCTCTGGCGGTAGCCATGAAGTCTTTGGCATCGACCTCCCCGCAGATGGCGGGCACGATCCCCGACTGGAACCACATCGGGAAGAACTGCTCGTTGAGGATGCCGCCGGTGTAGATGAGCTCCTCGTACAGGTCGGCGTCCGTGCCGACGGCGATCATCGCCTGGAGGTGGGGGGGCTGCAGGCTCGCCACCGCGTGTTGGTTGACCGCGTAGTACGACATCCCCCACAGGCCGACGTTGCCGTTCGACCACGGCTGTTCCCCGGCCCACTCGATGGCGTCGTAGTAGGCCTCCGCTTCGTCGATACCCCAGATGCCAAGCGTGCCAGGGCTTTTGCCCGCACCGGGGCTGTCGACCCGGACGAGGGCATACCCGCGGGGGACCCAGTCTTCGGTGTTGAGGCTCTCGTGGTTCTCGAACTCGTACCCGTCCGGGTTGCCAGAGAAGTAGCGCTCCTCCATCTGCTCGTGGTGCTCGGCGTCGTCCTCGTTGCAGATGGAGTGATGGATGAAGGCCCGCCCGTAGACGCCACAGTTCATGATCACGGGGACCGGCTCGTCGCTGTCGGGACGGTAGACGTCGGCATACACGAACGAGCCGTTCCGCAACGGGATCTTCACGTCGCGGTAGCGACGGATGCCGAGGAGGTTGCGTCGGACCTCGTTGCGGGCGGCGGCGGGCGAGGTGAGCCGGCGCGGGGTTCCGGCCGACAGGATGCTCGCGGCGTTCAGGTCATCGATCAGCTGCGCGACGACGGGGTCGCCCGAGAAAGCATTGACCGGGTCGACCGGAGCCATCGGGAGGGTCATGAGGCCGTAGCGGAAGTCGATCGGGCGTTCCCCGACGAGGTCATGGATCGCCGGCGACAGGGTGATTCCGTTGTCCGGGTTGCCGTCCTCGTCGAGGGTCAGCAGGAACCGAGCGACGTTGGTGAACCCGGGGTCAGCCAGCTTGTGGAGACTCCCGTCGACCCTCGCGATGAGGTCGGCGATCGTGAGTCGCTCAGCCCCCCGCGCGGTGCCGACCACCACCGATCCGACCGAGAACGTGATGACCTCGCCCTCCCGGTATTCCACGGTGCCGTTCGTATCCGTGTAGCCGGAGCACGAGGGCGCGTCGTACCTCAGACCGACCACGGGTCCGGCGAACCGGCCCTGACGCAGCACGGACCGCTCTTCCCGTGGTCGCGGGTCGGTGGGATGAGTCATGTGTTTTCTCCTGTCCTCGGTATGAATCAGGTTGCGCTCTGCGCGCGGTGTGCGGAGGTCGCTGCCGTGGGTCGGTGACGACGAAGGGGACCGAACCGGTTGCGCCCCTCGCGCGGAGCTCGCCGCCAGGCGGCGAGACCGACGGCGAGGAGCAGGGCGGCGCCGTTGAACAGGTCGGGGATCCAGATCGGCAGCCCGGCCAGCTGCAGGCCCTTGACCCCGACCGCCAGCACGTAGGCGGCGACCACCGTGCCCCAGACGTTGAACCGCCCACCGCGGAACTGGGTCGATCCCAGGAAGACCGCCGCGATGACCGGCAGGAGGTACCCCGGACCCACACTCGGGTCCCCGGCTGACAGCTGGCTGGTCAGCAGCAGCCCCGCCAACCCGGCCACCACACCCGAGGTGACCAGTGCGAAGAGGATGATCCGTGAGGTCCGGACGCCGGCCAGCCTGGCGGCCTCCGGGTTCCCACCGGTGGCGTAGACGCGCCGGCCCAGGGGGGTGCGCTCGAGGACGTACCAGAGCAGCACGGCGACGACGAGCATGATCCAGAACGGCCAGGTCAGGCCGAGGAGCTGACCGGTGCCGACCTGAGCGAACTCCACCGGCAGGTCGACGATCTGCTCGCTGCTCGAAATCCAGGCGATCACCGCGATCAACAGTGAGCTGATCGCCAACGTGGCGATGAACGACGGGATCCGCGCCCGCGTGATCATCAGCCATGAGAACCCCCCGACCGCCGCTCCCGCCAGAAGCGCCAGCAGGATCGCCACCGGGATCGGCACCGTGCCGACCAGCAGGCGGGCGACCACGATGGCGCCCAGCCCGACCTCGGTGCCGATCGCCAGGTCGATCGTTCCCGCCGCGATCGGGACGACGAGACCGACTGCGACCATGCAGCTGATCGCCTCGTTGGACAGCAGCGACCGCCACGTCCCCAGCGTCAGGAAGGTCTCGGGGATCCAGAGCCCGAACACGATCACCATCAGCAGCAACAGATAGAGCGCCGCCGCGTTCCGGAACGCCAACCCCCGCCGTAACCGCGCCGACCACGGCTCGTGGTGCTGCGCCGACGATGAAGCATGAGTCGGGTCGCCAGACACGGTGGCCACATCCAGGCCGGCCATCCGAGCCGCCAGCTCGCGGCGCCGCTCCTGTTTCCTGGTCCGAGCGATCGAGGTGTTCATGCGCAGCAACCGGACGACGGCTTCCCGACGCGACTGCGCGGGCCGGCGCCAGGCGGCGAGCCCGACGGCGAGCAGGAGGGCGGCGCCGTTGAACAGGTCGGGGATCCAGATCGGCAGCCCGGCCAGCTGCAGGCCCTTGACCCCGACCGCCAGCACGTAGGCGGCGACCACGGTGCCCCAGACGTTGAACCGCCCACCGCGGAACTGGGTTGACCCGAGGAACACCGCCGCGATGACCGGCAGGAGGTACCCCGGACCCACACTCGGGTCCCCGGCCGAGAGCTGGCTGGTCAGCAGCAGCCCCGCCAACCCGGCCACCACACCCGAGGTCACCAGAGCCAAGAGGATGATGCGGGACGTCCGCACCCCGGCGAGGGCCGCGTCCTCGGCGTTGCCACCCATGGCGTCAGGGTTACCGCCGGTGGCGTAGATGCGCCGGCCCACCGGGGTGCGTTCCAGGACGTACCACAGCAGCACGGCGACGATGAGCATGATCCAGAACGGCCAGGTCAGGCCGAGGAGCTGTCCGGTGCCGACCTGAGCGAACTCGGGCGGCAGGTTGACGATCTGTTGGCTGCCGGAGATCCAGGCGATGGCCGCGACCAGCAGCGAGCTCACGGCCAGCGTGGCGATGAACGACGGGATCCGGGCCCGGGTGATCATCAGCCACGAGAAGACTCCGACCGCCGCTCCCGCCAGCAGGGCCAACAGGATCGCCACGGGGATTGGCACCGTGCCGACCAGCAACCGAGCCACGAGGATCGCGCCCAGCCCGACCTCGGTGCCGATCGCCAGGTCCACCACCCCGGCCGCGATCGGGACGACCAGGCCGACCGCCACCATGCAGCTGATCGCCTCGTTGGACAGCAGCGACCGCCACGTGCTCGCGGTCAGGAACGTGTCCGGGATCCAGAGCCCGAAGACGATGACCATCAGTACCAAGAGATAAAGCGCCGCCGCGTTCCGGAAGGCCAACCCCCGCCGCAGCCGGACGGGCCATGACGGATCCGCGGGCGAGCCCATCGGCGTCGGGACCGGTGGGTTGTCGACGGCCTGCGCTGGCTCCAACCGCCCGACTGGTTCGATACCGTTCTTCTGATCGCCTCGCACCGCGCTCATGCGGGTTCCGCCTGCAGGCCGAGCTCGTCACGCACGAGGCGCTCCGCACTCAGGGCCGAGCGGGGCACCTCGCTGACGACCCGCCCGTCCTTGAGCACCAGCACCCGGCTCGACAAGGTCACGAGCTCCTCGGTGTCCGACGAGATCAGGAGCACTCCGGCGCCCGCCCGGCTGGCGGCCAGAATCAGCTCGTAGATGGCCGCCTTGGCTCCGACGTCGACGCCCTGGGTGGGCTCGTCGAGGATGAGGACGCGAGGTCCGGTGCGCAGCCATTTGGCGAGCACCACCTTCTGCTGGTTCCCGCCGCTGAACAGCTTGAGCGGCTGCTCCGGGTTGGGGGGTCGCAGGCCTACGGTATGCGCCCAAGCTCGGGTCTCGTCTCGCTCCGCCTGACGGTCCAGCCGGCCCATGCCGCGCCTGAGCGACCGCATCGCGGGCAGGGTGAGGTTCTCCCGCACGTTCATGTCCATCACCGCACCGCTTTGACGTCGGTCGGCCGGCACGTAGGCCATCCCCGCCTCGATCGCCCCCACCGTGTCGTCCGCGGCCAGCTCGTCGCCGGCGATCTCGACCCGACCGCCGGAACGGTGGTGGGCGCCGAAGAGCAACGGACCTAGGTGTTCACGACCAGAGCCCAACAGACCCCCGACCCCGACGATCTCCCCCGCCCGCAGGGTCAACGACAGATGTTCGATGCCTTGACCACTCACCTCGGTGACGGTCAGGACCGCTTCCCCGCTGCCGTCGTCCTCCGACCCGGTGACGTCCGCGATGTCGCGGCCGGCGATGAGTCGCACGATCGCACCATGGTTCAGCCGGCTCGTCTTCTCCTGGCTCACTACTCGCCCGTCCCGTAGCACGACCACCCGGTCGGCCAGGTCCATCACCTCGTCCAGGCGATGGGAGATGAAGACGACCCCGGCCCCGGACTCGGCCACACGCCGGACGGCCCCGAACAGGACCCGCACCTCGGTGCCGTTCAACGCGGTCGTTGGTTCGTCGAGCACGAGGACGTTGTCCGGCCGGGTCCAACCGTCCATCGCCCGGGCGATCGCCACGATCGCTCGCTGCGCCGGAGACAGTCTTCCCACCGGCACGGATACGTCGAAGTGCGCACCGAACCGGGCGATGAGCTCCTGTGCATGGCGTCGTTCTGCGCCGCGGCGAACCGGGGCCAGTCCCCGTCCTCGAGGCGTCCGACCCAACCCGAGGTTCTCCACCGTCGTCAGGATGTCGGCGAGCCCAAGGTCCTGGTGGATGAAGTGCAGTCCTTGCCCTCCCGCGACTCCGGAGGCCATCGCGCCCTCGGCGTCTCGGACCTCGACCCTCGCACCGGGATCGGCTTGGTAGACCCCGGCAAGGATCTTCACGAGCGTCGACTTACCGGATCCGTTGTGGCCCAGCACCGCGACCACCTCACCGGAACGAACCTCCAGAGACACGTTGTCCAGCGCCTTGAGCCCCGGGAACGTCTTCGACATGCCGCTCACCCGGAGCAGCACCGAGGAGTCGGTCATCAGCCGGCCGGCTGCCACAGCTTGGTGAACCGCTGCGCGTAGTCCGGGTAGCCGGTCCAGCCCTTGGTCGGGTCGAACGTGATGTCCTTCTGCTCCAGGAACTGCTCGGGGATTTGACCGGCCTGCTCACCCTTGGTGGGCTGATCCCCCTGCACGAGGCGCGCGGCCGCGTCGACGGCCGTCCAGATCGACGTCGGGAAGTCGATGGCCAACCCGGCGGTCAGGTTCCCGTCCTTGATGTCCTGCAGGACGCCGGTCGTCGGCGCGAAGCCGACGGTCGTGACCGACAGGCCGGCCGCCTTCAGCGCCGCCGGCAGGCCGGTGGCGACCTGGAAGCTGACGAACACCGCGACGTTGGTCTTCGGGTGCGCCTGCAGGTCGGTGACGATCGTGCGCGGCGCGGTCGTCCCGACTGTGGCCACATCGATGGGAACAGCCCGGACCTTGCAGGACGAGCAGTTCTTGCTCATCTCGTCCTCGAAGGCCTTCTGCAGCGGGGCAGAGAGATCGAGGGCCGGCAGGCCGTAGACCACCACATCGGCGTCAGCGCCCTTGTTGGCGATCACCCAGTCTGCCAGCAGCTTTCCGTTCTGCTGGCTGAGGTTGGATCCGAGGTAGTTGAACGAGATGCCGTACGGCGTGACGTCCTTGTTGATCTGGATCGAGACCACCTTCGCGCCGCCGTCGGCGAGCGCCTTCAGCCCCCCGCCGTAGAGCAGCGGGTCCGCGCCGCTCAGGATGACCGCATCCGGCTTGAGCGCCAGCAGGCTCGAAGCGGCGGCCTGGGCCGTCTGTGCCGTGGCCCCGGCATTGACGACCGTCGCCTCGGCGCCGAGCGCCTGGATCGCCGCCGTGAACGACTTGGCCACCTGACCGCATACCGGCGTCGAGCACTGCAGGAAGGCGAACTTCTTACCGGCCGCCCACGGCTTGCTCAGTGGCTCCGTCACCGGGAAGGTGCTCGGCTGGCCGAGGAACGGGGCGATGACGGCCTTGGCCGCGGTCACATCCGCCCCCTGCCCCGCCGACGCCGACCCAGCAGGGCTCGAGCCCGACGCGGACCCAGGGGTGCAGCCCGCGACGACCACGACGGCCAACACCGACGAGGCCACCGCGGCGAGCGTGGAGGTGCCGCGGCAGGCGGAAGGGAAGCGACGTTGACTGTGAGCGTTGGCCATGAGGGCTCCTCTTCCGAGCCGGCTCGCCGTCGAGCCAGACCAATGGCTCTAAAGGTTAGAACCGTTAGGCGGGATCGTAAGCCACCGCTGATCCCTCTGGCAAGACATCCGGCGGTTGACGGGTGGGTCCACCCACTGGTCCTGGCCGATCCGAAGGCTGACCGGGCATGAACCCGCCGCCGGAGGTCGCGCCCTCGTCGCTTCTGCTCGCGTGACGAAGGGAGGCGCAAACGCCCGGCCTCCGCCGGAGCGGGCGGCACGGCGCACCGACCTCGGTTCGGCCCACCCCGGCCGTGACCTGCAAAAACGTGCCGGCTGCTGGTGTCAGTTGGTCCGTCTGGGCCCGACTATGCCGCGCACTGCCGCCGCGTTTCCTGACGCATTCCTGACGCGCCGGATCCCGAAGACCACGTCTGGAGGCTGCCCCCAAAGTGCATCCCGGTTACCGAAGCTGCCTCACCACAGCCAACCTCTCACGAGAAGAAGATAGTGCCCACCGCCAAAGCAGCGCCGCGCAGGCCAGGCCGGCCAAGCGACTCGTCCAACGTCCGGCTCTGCTTGAGAGCCGGACGTTCCACGACACGGCGGCGAGCCGCCTCATGTCGCCGTGGGCGGATGCTTGGACCACCCGCGGCGAATGTGCCCCCACACGCTCACTTGGACCCCACTTGGACCTGCCTCACTTCGCCCAGCTAGACGCACCTGACGCCGGCTCCGCTCGACCGCTCATGCCGATGATCGGGTGATTGCGATTCGGCGCATCTGGCGCCATAATGGCGCCATGCCAAGTGTGCAGATCAAGGACGTCCCGGAGAGTACCCACATCGTGTTGCGTCAGCGGGCTGCCGCCGCTCACCAGTCGCTGCAGGAGTATCTGCGCTCCCGGCTGATCGCCGAGGCCAGCCAGCCCACCGTGGAGGAGGTCCTGGACCGGGCCGGCGGTCGATCCGGTGGCTCGGTCTTGCTCAAGGACGCGGTCAAGACCGTGCAGGGGGATCGTGCTCGTCGTTGACGCCAGCGTCCTTGCGGTCGCGTTGGCCGATGACGGCCCGGACGGGGACGCGGCTCGCGCCCGGTTGCGGGGTGAGACGTTGGCCGCGCCAGAGCTGGTTGACCTCGAGGTTCTCTCGGTGCTGCGTCGTCAGCACCGGGTCGGGATGCTCGACAACCGCAGGGCCGACCTGGCCATCACGGACCTGGGAGCGCTGCCGATGCACCGCGCCTCGCACCTGGCGCTGCTCCCCCGATGTTGGGAGCTGCGGGACAACCTGACGACCTACGATGCGGCCTACGTCGCCCTGGCTGAGGCGCTCGGCGCAACGTTGTTCACCGGCGACCGACGACTCGCCCACGCCGCCGGACCCACCTGCACCATGGAACTGCTCAGAACGTCTCACTGAGCCCGGCACCACCACACGCAGATGCCACTTACAGCTTGATCAGTCTGCGGCCTAGGGCTCCCTTAGGTTGACGACGAATTGGTAGCAGGGCCTCGACGTCCGGGCTGCAGCGGTCCGGTCGCCCGCACTCGGCTGGCGCCCCCCGGCGGCGCGATCAGCCAGGCACCGTTAGTGAGCGTGAGTTCGGGCGGTGGTGTGCGGCGTAGCAGCGGGTCGAGAAGGGTGGCCAGCGCAGCGGTCATGTCTGCTGCGGTGAGTGGGACGGTCGTACTGACCGCGTGCTGGGCGAGGCCGTCGACGAGGGCGAGTGCCGCGTTCGCCACGTGGCGACTGGAGTCGCCGTGATCGCCATCACCCAGGATCAGTGCGAATGCTTCGCGCAGGCCTTGGCGCACCTCAGCGAGGATCGCTTGTTGAAGATCGGCCAGTGCCGGAGTCGTGGCGGCCCGCGCGGCAAAAGCCACCTGGACCCGCACCTCAGTTGCGCGACGTTCATCGAGGGGGAGGAGCTCGTGCAGTACCGCGGTGAGGTTCTCGCCGGCGTCGTTGGAGGCGTTGGAGGTGAGAAGCGTCGCTTCGACGCGGGTGCGGATGCGCCGCACGACCTCGGTGAAGGCGGCGGCCAGCATGTTGTCTTTGGTTGGGAAGTAGTGCTGCACCGTGCCGATGGAGACCCTGGCTGCCTTCGCGACTTCGCGCACCGTGGCACGGTCGAGTCCTTGGTGGGCGACGACGGCAAGCATCGCGTCCACGATCGCAGCGGCCGACTTTCCGGGGCTTGACAACGGCTCCATGGTGGACATAATACATCTGTATGAAGGCATACAAGCGTATGAGGGTCCCGAAGGGTCTCACCATGGGCACGGCGGCCGCGGTGGCCCTCGCGTGGGCGCCCTACGCCCTGAGCCCCGGCACGGGGTGGTGGGCGCCAGCAGTACAGACGACGATGTTCCTCGCGCTGTTCGC
>JALZBI010000022.1 GCA_030947565.1 Actinomycetota bacterium | reverse complement strand
ACGGCGAGGGCACGGCCTTCCAGTGTCTCGCCGTCGGGGAGGCTGAGCGCGACGTCCTGCCCGATGGTCAGGCACCGACGGCGGTAGCCCGCCCGCGTATCGGCGCCGGGTTCGTCGAGGAGCTCGGCCAGCCGGTGCAGGTAGGCCGCGACGAGTGCGGTGCGGTCGACGTCACCGGCCCCCGCAAGAGCGAGTGACGTGGCCGTCGGCACGGGGAGCTGACCGCGGTCCTGACCGATGTTGAGGCCGGCCCCGACGACGACCAGCCGAGTGGTCGGGTCGTTCTGCGGGGAGGGCAGGACCTCGCAGAGGATGCCGCATACCTTGCGGGAGCCGTCGGCCGGGAGCAAGACGTCGTTGGGCCACTTCAGCTGCGCCGACAGCCCGGTCGTGGCCTCGACCGCGTCGACGACGGCGAGGCCGGCGAGCAACGGCGTCCATCCCATGCCCGTGCGCGGCAGCGGGACGGTGGCGGAGACGGCCACCGACGCGCCGGGTGGTGCCTCCCACCGGCGCGCGAGCCGGCCCCGGCCCTGGCTCTGATGGTCGGCGGTGACGACCCACCAGGGCTGCGCGACCTGCGCCGCGCGGGCATTGGTGGAGCCGATCGTCGTGTGGTGTTCGACACCGAGCCAACGGTTCCCAGGCGTGACCACCGCGGCCCGGAGCCGCACGGGATCGAGCGCACCGGTCATGAGAGGCAAGGCTAGGCTCCGCTGCATGTCCGACGCCGACGACGCCGCTGACACCTCTGACACTCCTGAGACCCCTGAGACCCCTGACACCCCTGAGACTTCTGACGCACCTGACCTCACGACGACAGCCGGCAAGATCGCCGACCTCGAGCGTCGGGTGGCTGAGGTGACGCACGCCGGCACCGAGCGGGCGGTCGCCAAGCAGCACGCCCGCGGCAAGAAGACGGCCCGGGAGCGCCTGGCCATGCTGCTCGACGAGGGCACGTTCACCGAGATGGACCAGTACGCCCGCCATCGGTCGACGGCGTTCGGACAGGAGAGGAACCGCCCTTACGGCGACGGGGTGGTCACGGGCTACGGCCAGGTCGACGGGCGTACGGTGGCCGTCTTCGCCCAGGACTTCACGGTGTTCGGTGGGTCGCTGGGTGAGGTCTTCGGCGAGAAGATCTGCAAGGTCATGGACTTCGCCATGAAGGTCGGCTGCCCGCTCGTCGGGATCAACGACTCGGGCGGGGCCCGCATCCAGGAGGGCGTCGTCGCCCTTGGGCTCTATGCCGAGATCTTCCGCCGCAACGTGCACGCCTCGGGAGTCGTGCCCCAGATCTCGTTGGTCATGGGACCGTGCGCCGGCGGCGCGGTCTACTCCCCCGCCATCACCGACTTCACCGTCATGGTCGACCAGACGTCGCACATGTTCATCACCGGGCCGGACGTCATCAAGACGGTCACGGGCGAGGTCGTCACGATGGAGGAGCTCGGCGGGGCGCGCACCCACAACACGAAATCCGGTGTCGCGCACTACATGGCGACCGATGAGCAGGACGCCGTCGACTACGTCAAGGCACTGCTCTCGTACCTGCCGTCCAACAACCTGGAGGAACCCCCGGCCTACGAGTCCATGTCGGGCGGAGGCGCCCTCGAGGTGACCGACGACGACCGCTGGCTCGACACCTGCATCCCCGACAGCCCGAACCAGCCCTACGACATGCTCAAGATCGTCCGGCACGTCGTCGACGACGGTGAGTTCCTCGAGGTGCAGCCGCTCTACGCGCCCAACATCATCACCGGCTTCGCCCGCGTCGACGGGATGCCCGTCGGAGTCGTCGCCAACCAGCCGCTCCAGCTCGCTGGCTGCCTGGACATCGACGCGTCCGAGAAGGCGGCTCGGTTCGTGCGCACCTGCGACGCGTTCAACGTCCCGGTGCTGACCTTCGTCGACGTGCCGGGCTTCCTGCCGGGCACCGACCAGGAGTGGGACGGCATTATTCGCCGCGGCGCCAAGCTGCTGTACGCGTACGCCGAGGCGACCGTGCCGCTCGTCACCGTCATCACCCGCAAGGCGTACGGAGGTGCGTACGACGTCATGGGCAGCAAGCACCTCGGGGCCGACATCAACCTCGCGTGGCCGACCGCGCAGATCGCCGTCATGGGTGCCCAGGGTGCGGTGAACATCCTCTACCGCAAGGAGATTGCCGCCGCGCAGGCGGAGGGCGAGGACGTCGAGGAGATCAGGCAGGCGTTCGTCCGGGAGTACGAGGAGCACCTGGCCAACCCCTACATCGCGGCCGAACGCGGCTACCTCGACGCGGTCGTCTCGCCGTCCGACACCCGGATGCACGTGACCCGTGCGCTACGGGCGTTGAAGACCAAGCGCGAGACGCTGCCGCCCAAGAAGCACGGGAACATTCCACTATGAGTCCCGAGCAAGCTCGGCCCTCGAATCGGCTCCACACTATGAGTCCCGAGCAAGCTCGGCCCTCGAATCGGCTCCACGCTATGAGTCCCGGGCAAGCTCGGTTCTCGAATCGGCTCCACGCTATGAGTCGTGCACCTTTCGAGGCCCCGGTTCTTCAGGTCGTGCGGGGCAACCCGTCTTCTGAGGAGCTGGCAGCCCTTGTCGTCGTGCTCGCTGCGCGTGGTGGATCTCCTGCTGAAGGGCGCCCGGCCCAGCAGCGGTGGGCGTCCCCGGCGGCCCGGCTGCGCTCACCCGCGTACGGTCGCTCACCGGGTGGCTGGCGGGCGTCCGCCCTCCCTCGCTGAACCGTTCACAGGGGGACCATTCTCCTCGAAAGCGTTGCTGCACCGCCATATTGGTCTTGCGCGGCGTTGCTGGTAGGGGTATCGTGGACGTATGTTCGAAGCGGCAGCGGAGGTGACGACAGCGGGTCTTCGCAGCCTGCTCACCAATCTTGCCCATATCGGGCCAGCCGCAGACGACGCCGAACGGATCGACCAGCTCGCCCTCCTCGAACGACTGAAGTCGGTGCTGGCGGCCGGCCAAGCCAGGATCACCGTGGACCTGGTGGACAGCCAAGCGCTCGCGGCCGAGGCCGCACGGGGGCGTGCACGCGCCGCTGCTGACGCTGGAGACTTCGAGACCTGGCGGGCCGAACGCGACGCAGTGAGGGCGGCCACCTGTGACGATGGCTCTGAGACTGCGCTCAACACCCGACGGGCCGGGCGGCGGCGACCCGGGGGTGACATCGGGGTGAAGGCCCAGGTGGCTCTCGCGCGCCGGGAGTCACCGACGTGCGGCGGGCGTCATGTGCGCACCGCCCTCACGCTCGTGCGCAACATGCCGAACGCGTTGTCCGCACTGGAGAGCGGGGCGCTGACGGAACACCGCGCCGACCTGCTGGTGCAGGAGACCGCGATTCTCACGGCTGAGCAGCGTGCTCTCGTGGACGCCGAGCTGGCGGACCACTGGGCCGACGAGCTGGGCTGGTGCGGCGACCGGGAGCTGGTGCGACGCGTTCGGGCGGTCTGCTACCGCATCGACGCCGAGTCGGTGGTGGCCTGCGCGCGGCAGGCCGAGTCCGACCGCCGGGTGTCGCTACGGCCGGCACCCGACACGATGAGCTATCTCACCGCCTTGCTGCCCGTGGCCGAAGGCGTCGCGGTGCTCGCCGCCCTGACGAAGGCGGCGGACTCCGCTCGGGCCGCGGGAGATGTGCGCAGCAAGGGCCAGGTCATGGCCGACGCACTCGTCACCCGCGCCACCGGTCAGGAGACTGCTTCGACCGTACCCGTCGAGGTGCAGCTCGTCATGACCGATCGCGCGTTGTTGGCGGGAGCTCCTGACCCCGCCCAGGTTCCTGGTTACGGCACCGTCCCCGCGGCCTGGGCTCGGCAGCTGCTCGGGATGTCCCCCGCCGAAGCGGTTGAGACCGCACAGACCGAGCGGGCACAGGTGTGGCTGCGCCGGCTCTACACCCACCCGGGCGACGGCACGCTGGTGACCATGGACTCGAGCCGCCGGGTGTTCGACGGCACCCTGCGCTCTTTCCTCCTTGCCCGGGACGGCACCTGCCGCACCCCCTGGTGCGATGCACCGATCCGGCACCTTGACCACGTCAGCGACCACGCCACGGGCGGACCGACGAGCGCCGATAACGGGCAGGGGCTCTGCGTTCGTTGCAACCTCGTCAAGGAGCTGGCCGGTTGGCGGGCGCAGACCGTGACGAGTCCTGGTTGGCGGCGACATACCGTCGAGCTCACCACCCCGACCGGGCACACCTACCGGTCGACCGCTCCCCCGATACTCCCGGGCGTCCATCCTGAGACGAATGCCCGCGCAGACGACGGAAGTCGGCTGGAGGTCTACTACCTCGACCGGCTGGCCTCCTGACCCGTTCCGGCGACGGCCGGGCGTGGCCCGACCGGGCTAGGTTGGCCGGTATGCCTCGCATCGCCGTCCTGCACCCCGGCGAGATGGGTTCGGCCGTCGGCGCTGCGCTGATGGACGTCGGTGCGGACGTCTGCTGGCTGCCTACCGGGCGCAGCGCGGCGACCCGGGTCCGCGCCCAGGAGGCCCGCATCCGGCCGGTGGACGACCTCGCCGGAGTCGATCTCGTCGTCTCGATCTGCCCGCCCGCGCACGCTCTCGATGTCGCTCGGTCAGTCGCGGGCTTCACCGGCCTGTTCGTCGACGCCAACGCGGTCAGCCCGGCGACCGCGGCGCAGGTGGAGCAGGTCGTCACCGGCGGCGGCGCGGCATACGTCGACGGCGGGATCATCGGGCCACCGCCCCGCGACCGCGGTACGACCCGTCTCTACCTCTCCGGTGACCGGGCCACCGAGGTGGCGCAGGTGTTCCATGAGGCACTGGTCGAGCCGGTTGTCGTCGACGGCGGCCCCTTCTCCGCGTCAGCGACGAAGATGACCTACGCGGCCTGGTCGAAGATCAGCGCGGCGCTGCTGTTGTCCGCTCTCGAGACGGCGAAGGCCCTCGACGTCGACGACGTGCTTCGCGCCGAGTGGGAGATCTCGCAGCCCGAGCTGGCCGCCCGGCTAGAGAGCGCCGGACGGTCGGCCACTGCCAAGGGCTGGCGGTGGGAGGCCGAGATGCAGGAGGTGGCCCGCACCTTCGCGGACGCCGGCCAGCCCGACGGGTTCGGCGCGGCCGCCGCCCAGGTCTTCGCGGCATACGTGCGGCCGACTCACGCCGAGCCCGGCAACGAGCTCGACGTCAGCTGATCCCGACGCGGTCTGCTCGCGACGTACAGGGCGATGAGCGCAGTGGCGCGACGATGTCGGTGCCCACCCAGGTGGCCAGGCTCGTCAACCGCATCACCCAGGGCGGCATCCGGCCACACCTCGCTCTCGGTCGGTGACCATATGTCGGATTCCCGGTCGGGACACCGCGACTCGGGCCACCGTTCGGAGCCGGGTCGATCGGTGAAACACTGAACCCCCTGTGGGGGGAGCGATCCTGCACGGGTCAAGACGGGTGCGGATCGGAAGGCGCCACACAGGCTGGCTAGGTTGGTCGGTATGCCTGGAGTGAACCCTCAGTTCCTCGCCCTGCCGCTGGCCACCCTGGCCGACGCCGCCCTCGGCCGCGCCCGCGACCTCGGCGCCGAATACGCCGCGCTGCGCGTCGTTTCCGGCCGTACCCAGGTCCTGGCGCTCCAGGACCTGGAGCTGGAGACGTCGATCACCTCTGACGACGTCGGGCTGGCCGTGCGGGTGGTCCACGACGGATGCTGGGGCTTCGCGGCCGGCATCGTCCTGACCCCGGAGGAGGCGGCCCGGCTGTCGGAGCGGGCCGTTGCCGTCGCTCGCGCCAGCCGACCGGTGTCCACCGAGCGCGTCGTGCTGGCCGCTGAACCCGCATACGGCGACCGGCAGTGGTCATCCCCTTACGAGATCGACCCGTTCGACGTCGCGGACGGCGAGAAGGTCGCCGCGCTCGTCGACCTGTCCGAGCGGCTCAAGGCCGGTGACGGCGTCGCGCACACCCACGCCAGCCTCCAGGCGGTGCGGGAGAACGTCTACTACGCCGACCTCGCGGGCACGTCGACGGCGCAGACTCGGGTGCGGATCCAGCCCACTCTCACCGCGACCGCCATCGACCGGTCCACGGGCGCGTTCGAGACCATGCGCACCCTCGCTCCACCCGCAGCGGCCGGTTGGGAGTACGTCCAGGGGGCCGACGCCGACCTGGCCACGCAGGTCGCCGAGATCCCCGAGCTGCTGGCGGCCAAAGTCAAGGCCCCGACGGTGCGGGCCGGCGACTACGACCTCGTCATCGACGGCTCCAACCTCTTCCTCACCATCCATGAGTCCATCGGCCACGCCACCGAGCTCGACCGCGTGCTCGGCTACGAGGCGGCATACGCCGGCACGTCCTTCGCGACCTACGACAAGGTCGGTACCTTCCACTACGGCTCGCCCGTCATGAACGTCACCGGCGACCGTGACACCGACTGGGGGCTGGCGAGCGTCGGCTGGGACGACGAGGGCGTCGCGGGGCAACACTGGGACATCATCAAGGACGGTGTTCTCGTGGGATATCAGACCGACCGGGCCATGGCCGCGCTCAAGGACCTGGGCCGCAGCAACGGTGCGGCGTATGCCGACAGCGCGCGTCACGTGCCCCTGCAGCGGATGGTCAACGTGAGCCTCCAGCCGGACCCGGACGGAGGCACCCTCGACGACCTCGTCGGCCAGGTCGAGGACGGCATCTACATCGTCGGCGACAAGTCGTGGTCGATCGACATGCAGCGCTACAACTTCCAGTTCACCGGACAGCGGTTCTTCAAGATCGACAACGGCCGGCTCTCCGGGCAGCTGCGCGATGTCGCCTACCAGGCCACGACCACCGACTTCTGGCGCTCGATGGAGGCGGTCGGAGGCCCGTCGACCTTCTACCGCGGCGGCGCTCTCAACTGCGGCAAGGCCCAGCCCGGTCAGGTGTCGCCGGCGAGCCACGGCACACCAGCGGCGCTGTTCCGAGGCGTCCGCATACTCAACGCCGTCGAGGAAGGCGGCCGAGGATGACCCGGTTGGCCACTCCGCAAGAGGTCGTCGAGGCCGCCCTCGCCGCGGCGACATCCCAGGGCACGGTCGTCATCGTCACCGACCGCTCCGAGGCCAACCTGCGCTGGGCCAACAGCTCCTTGACCACCAACGGCGAGATGTCATCCCGCTCGGTGACGGTCATCGCCACGTCACCAGCTGGAGGCGGGACTGGGGGCGGGACTGCGTGCGGGGTCGTCGACCGCACGGTCACCGACGTCGCCGACGTGACGGCGCTGGTCGCCGAGGCCGAGTCCGCCGCCCGCGGGGCCGAGCCGGCACAGGACGCCGCACCGCTCGTCACCCTGGACCAAGCGGGCCGTGGGAGTGACTTCTCGCTCGAGCCCGAGATGACCAGCGTCGACGAGTTCAGGCGCGTGGCAGCCGATCTCGGCGAGGTGTTCCGGGCCAGCGGTGCAGCACGACAGCACTTCGGGTTCGCCGAGCAGGTCGTCGACAGCGTCTACCTCGGCACGTCGACGGGACTGCGGTTGCGGCACATCCAGCCCACCGGACGGCTGGAGATGAACGGCAAGAACGCCGACTGGACCGCGTCCAGCTTTGTGGGAGCCACCCTGCGCAGCCCCACCGAGGCCGACGTGCTCGGGGCCGACGCCGAGCTGGCCCGCCGCCTCGGCTGGGCCGAGCGCACCGTCGACCTTCCGGCCGGGCGCTACGAGACGATCCTGCCGCCGACCGCCCTGGCCGACCTGCTGCTCGACGCCTACGACGCGGCGGGCGCGAGGGCCGCCGACGAGGGCCGGTCGGCATACAGTCGACGCGGTGGCGGCGCGCGGATCGGCGACCGGCTCGCCCGCCTGCCTCTGCAGATCTTCAGCGACCCGACCCGGCCCGGCCTGGAATGCGCGCCGTTCCTCGTCACCCGGGCATCGAGCGCCGAGTCGTCGGTCTTCGACAACGGCCTGCCGATCCCCCGGTCGGACTTCGTCGCCCAGGGGGAGCTCGTCTCCCTCGCCGGGTCGCGCGCGTATGCCGCGGCGTCCGACGCCGCGGGCCACCACACCCCCGTGCGTCTCGCGGCCGACAACCTCGTCCTCGAGGCCCCGGGCGCATCCGGTTCGCTCGACGACCTCGTGGCGTCATCGTCGCGCGCGCTGTTGCTGTCGACGATGTGGTACATCCGGGTCGTCGACCCGCAGAACCTGCTGCTCACCGGTCTCACGCGTGACGGGGTCTATCTCGTCGAGGACGGCGAGGTGGTCGGGGCGGTGAACAACTTCCGGTGGAACGAGTCGCCATTGGACGTGCTCGACCGGATCACCGAGGCCGGCGCCACGGTGCGCTGCTACCCCCGCGAGTGGGGCGACTACTTCACGCGCACGGCCATGCCGCCGGTGCGGGTGGCCGACTTCAACATGAGCAGCGTGAGCGCGGCCCAGTAACCCGGCAGTCGGGCCGGCAAGAACCGCGATGACGCCCGTCGGTGCCGCGGTATACGTTCGCCAGCGTGACCGACGAGCAGAGCGCCACGAGCGCAACCCCCTCCCGCCCCCAGACCGACGTCGACCGCGTCGCCGATGACTTCTTCGCCGCCTCCGCCGAGCTGAGCCCGATCCTGGCCACCTACGCCGGTGTCCCCGGGCACGACGAGGACCTCGACGACTTCTCCCCCGCGGGTCTCGCGGCCCGCTCGGCGCTGCGGGTGCGCACGTTGACCGCGCTCGGGCAGGCCACCCCGGTCGACGACGTCGACCGCGTCACCGTGGCCGCCCTCCGCGACCGTCTCGAGCTGGCGGAGGAGATCCACGCCGCCGGGCTGGAGGCGATGTCGCTCAACGTCATCGCCTCGCCCCTGCAGGAGATCCGCGACATCTTCGACCTCATGCCGCAGGACTCCGACGCGGCGTGGGCGACGTTCGCCATCCGGATGACCAAAATCCCCCTGGCCCTCGGGCAGTACCAGGAGTCACTCCTGGCGGCCAAGGCAGCGGGCAACGTCGCGCCGAAGCGGCAGGTCGAGCAGGGCATCAAGCAGTGCGGCGACATCACCGACGACGACGGGTACTTCGCGACGGTCGGCGGCCCCGACCGGTCGTCGGAGCTGGCCGGCGCGGCGGCCGCCGCCGCCGACGCATACCGGGGGCTGGCTGAGTTCCTGCGCACCGAGCTGCTCGACGCGGCCCCGGAGGCTGACGCCTGTGGCAACGAGCGCTACGCGCTGATGTCTCGCTACTTCGTCGGCGCGACCGTCGACCTGGAGGAGACCTACCGCTGGGGCATCGAGGAGTGCGCCCGCCTCGACGAGCAGATGCGCGAGGTGGCGAGGCGGATCAGGCCGGGAGCCACCGTCAAGGAGGCCATCGGCATCCTCGAGTCCGACCCGGCATACCGGCTCGACGGCAAGCCGGCCCTGCAGGAGTGGATGCAGGGCAAGGCCGACGAGGCGATCGCCAACCTCGTCGACGTGCACTTCGACATCCCCGAGCCGGTGCGGCGCATCGAGTGCATGATCGCCCCCACCGAGCAGGGCGGCATCTACTACACCCAGCCGAGCAGCGACTTCAGCCGGCCGGGCCGGATGTGGTGGTCGGTGCCGAAGGGCGTCACACAGTTCGGCACCTGGAAGGAGCTGACGACCGTCTACCACGAGGGCGTCCCAGGCCATCACCTGCAGATCGGCCAGACCGTCTTCCGCTCCGAGCTGCTCAACCGCTGGCGCCGCCTCGACGCGTGGACCTCCGGCCACGGCGAGGGCTGGGCGCTCTACGCCGAGCGGCTCATGGCCGAGCTAGGCTACCTGGACGACCCGGGCCACCGGCTGGGCTGGCTCGACGGCCAGTCGCTACGGGCCGCCCGGGTCGTCATCGACATCGGCGTGCACTGCGGGTTCGAGGCGCCCGAGGAGGTCGGCGGCGGCGAGTGGACCTACGACAAGGCCTGGCAGTTCCTCACCGCCCACGCCAACCAGGGCGAGGCGTGGCTGCGGTTCGAGCTGAACCGTTATCTCGGCTGGCCCGGACAGGCGCCGTCCTACAAGATCGGTGAGCGGCTCTGGCTGGCGCTGCGCGACGAGGTGAAGCGGCGCGAGGGCGACGACTTCGACCTCAAGGCGTTTCACCGGCGCGCACTCGACATCGGTGGCGTGCCGCTCGATACCCTGCGTCAGGCGGTCCTTTCCGAGCTCTAGAGCCGCACCCGGGGGTCCTGCCCCGTCCGGCGACCACCACCGCACCACGTCACTCAAGGGAGCGTGACCATGAGCACCGAACAGCGAGCACGGCCGGGGGACGAGACGGCTGGATCGACCGGGTCGACCGGGTCGGTGCTGTCCGTCGCGTCGGCCAAGGCGGCCAGGCGGCTCATCTGGTTCCTCGGCGTCCTGTACTTCATCAACTACCTCGACCGGACCAACATCTCGTTCGCCGGGCCCAACGGGATGAACACCGACCTCGGGCTGTCGCAGACGATGTTCGGCCTGGCGTCCGGGCTGTTCTTCATCGGCTACCTGCTGCTGGAGGTGCCGAGCAACATGGCGCTGCACCGGTTCGGGGCGCGGCGGTGGATCGCTCGGATCATGGTGTCGTGGGGCATCGTCGCGACCGTGATGACCTGGGTGCCCAACGCGGGGTGGCTGTATGCGCTCCGGTTCATCCTGGGCATCGCCGAGGCGGGCTTCTTCCCGGGCATCATCCTCTACCTGACGTTCTGGTTCCCCCAGAAGGACCGCACCCGCATCGTCGCGCTCTTCATGCTCGCGATCCCCATGTCGTCAGCGATCGGCGCCCCCGTCTCGTCGCTCATCATCTCCGCGGGTCACGGGGTGTTCGGGCTCGAGGGCTGGCGCACGATGTTCCTCTTCGAGGGCATTCCGGCCATCGTCTTCGGCGTCATCTGCTGGTACTACCTCACCGACCGGCCGAAGGACGCGCACTGGCTCGACGCCGACGAACGGGCCGCCCTCGTCACGGCGATGGACGAGGACGAGGCGGCCAAGGCGTCGCGCTACCACGTGTCGGTCCGCGAGTCGCTCACCCGGCCGCGGGTGTGGGCCCTGGCGTTCGTCTACTTCGGCGGCGTCTACGGCTTGTATGCCCTCGGCTTCTTCCTGCCGACCATCATCAAGGGGTTCGAGCAGCAGTACGGCACGACCTACGGCGTGGTCCAGCGTGGGTTCATCAACGCCATCCCCTACGTCTTCGGCGCCGTGGCGATGATCGTGTGGGCCCGGCACGGCGACCGCACCAAGGAACGGGTCTGGCACGTCGCGGGGCCGCTCATCCTCGGTGGAGTCGCCATCCCCGTCACCCTCTACCTCGGCAGCCCGGTGGCGGCGATGGTCGCCGTGAGCATCTGTGCGATCGGCATCATGGCCTTCCTCCCCAGCTTCTGGGCCCTCCCCACGACGTTCCTCACCGGGGCGGCGGCCGCCAGCGGCATCGCCCTGATCAACTCGGTCGGCAACCTGTCCGGGTTCGCCGCCCCTTACATCACCGGCTGGCTCGCCGACCTGACCGGCAACCAGAAGGCCGGCCTCTGGGTGGTCGGCGGGACCATGCTCGTGGCCGCGGCCATCACCCTGGTGCTGCGCGCCGCTCCTGAGTCCCCGCCCGTCGCCCCCCGGTCCGCTCCGGCTGCCCCGGCTGCCCCGACTGCTCCGGGCAACGTGCCCTCCGACGGCTGACAGACTCAGGGCGTGTCCTACGCCCTCGCCCTGCTCGCGATCGTGGCCGTCGTGGTCGGGGTGTCGGCGGTGGCCCGTCGCTGGGGGGCCTCGGCACCGTTGGTGCTGACGGCGCTGGGGATCCTGGTCTCGTTCGTCCCGCTCATCCCGGAGGTGCAGGTCGGCCCCGAGCTGATCCTGTTCGGGATCCTGCCGCCGCTGCTCTACGCCGCCGCGATCCGCACCTCGTTGGTCGACCTCGGCGCCAACAAGAACGTCATCGGGCTGCTCTCCGTCGGCCTGGTGATCTTCACCGCCGCCGGTGTCGGCCTCGTCACCTGGGTGCTCACCGGCATACCGCTGGCCGCCGCGATCGCCCTGGGCGCTGTGGTCGCTCCACCCGACGCGGTCGCCGCAACGGCGGTGGCCCGGCGCATCGGGCTGCCGCGCCGGGTCGTCACCATCCTCGAGGGTGAGTCGCTGTTCAACGACGCGACCGCCATCACCATCCTGCGCACGTCGATCGTCGCCATCGGCGGCTCGGTCACCGCGCTCGACGTCGGCGTGGAGTTCGCCCGTGAGTCCGTCGGCGGGGTCGCCGTCGGCCTGGCCGTCGCCTGGATCCTGGCCCAGGTGCGACGACGCGTCGCCGACACCACCACCGACACCGCGCTGTCGTTCATGGCGCCGTGGCTGGCCTACCTGCCGGCCGAGCTGCTGCACGGCTCCGGGGTGCTGGCCGTCGTCATCACCGGCGTGCTGCTCGGCCATAAGGCACCGCTGATCCAGACGGCGCAGTCGCGGCTGGCGGAGCGGATCAACTGGACGACGATCCAGTACCTGCTGGAGAACGCGGTCTTCCTCGTCATCGGGCTGCAGGCCCACCTCATCGTCGCCCAGGTGAGCGAGTCCTCGCTCGGGCTCCCCCGCTCGATCCTCGTGGCGGTCGTGGTGTTCCTCACCGTGGTCCTCCTCCGGCCGATCTGGATCGCCTCCTTCGGCGTCGTGCTGCAGCTGACCCCCCGGCTGACCCGGCCGGAGGCGTTCGGGCGCAACGGTGCGGTCCTGTCCTGGGCCGGTATGCGCGGGGTGGTCAGCCTCGCGGCGGTCGAGCTGCTCCCGCCGGAGACCCCGCTGCGCGAGGTGCTCGTCTTCGTGACGCTCGTCGTCGTGGTCGCCACCCTGCTCATTCAGGGGCTCACCCTCCCTGCCCTGGCCCGCCGGCTCAACGTCCGGGGTCCCGACCCCCGAGAGGACGCCCTGCAGCAGGCGTCGGTGCTCGAGCGGGCCACCGCCGAAGGCAACGCCGAGCTCGAGCGCCTGTCGGACGACCACACCCCGCCCCAGATCGTCGACCAGCTCAAGGCCGTCGGACAGCGGCGCACCCACCTGGCCTGGGAGCGGCTCGGGGAGACCCGCGACGACCAACCGAGCCCCAACGAGGCATACCGTCGGCTGCGCCGCAAGATGCTCGAGAAGGAGCGCACCGAGGTGCTGCGCATCCGCGACACGGGGACCGTCGACCACGAGGTGCTGCAGCAGGTCATGAGCACCCTCGACCTCGAGGAGTCGATGCTCACCATCGCCGACAACCGCGACGACCGCTACAGCGAGCGACTCATCCTCACGCCCGAGGCCCAGCGGGGTGACTGCGAGCACCTGCAGGACGCGCCGCACAAGGTCCGACCGCAGACGCCGGAGGGGTGCGTCGACTGCCTGCGGGAGGGACTCGTCTGGGTCAACCTGCGGATGTGCCTCAGCTGCGGCAACGTCGGCTGCTGCGACAGCTCGATCGGCAACCACGCGACGAACCACTACCAGTCGACCGAGCACCCGGTCATGCGCAGCTTCGAGCCGGGCGAGGCCTGGCGCTGGTGCTACGTCGACGACCTCCTCGGCTGACGGCGCCCCGAGGCATCACCCGACGCTGAGTCAGGTCTCTCGACCCAGGGTGCACCGAGCGTCGGGTGGCTTGACGCTGCGTCGACTCGTCGGTGAGGGTCGTGACCGGCCCCGGGTTGTCCACAGCCCCCCAGCCTGGCGGCGGCGGATCAGGCAGGCTGACGGGATGAACGGATGGGAGCTGCTGGCGGACGAGCACGGGGTGATCGCCCACGGCGACCTGCTCGACGCCGGCCTCGGTCCGCGCGCCATCGCGTTGCTC
>JALZBI010000174.1 GCA_030947565.1 Actinomycetota bacterium | reverse complement strand
CGGCATCCTGGAACGGGTGGCCGGGGGGGAGCGTCTGAAGGACGTGTGCGCTGACGTGGCGGCCCGGACGGGCGGGTCGAAGAAGGCGCTCTACGACGCGGCGGTGGCCGCCCGATGAGCAGACGTTCCTACCCCGACCGAACTCACGCGTTTAGCGGTTTCGTGCCGTCTGACACCCCAGAACCGACAAGCACGTGAGTTCGGTCGGGGAAAGTGGGGCTACCAGGCGGCTGCGGGAGCCGACCAACCTGGTCAGCCCGCGGGCCCGGGTCATGTGGCTCGTCGAGGGCGGTGGCCAGATGCTGCTCCTCCTCGTCCTCCAGGCCGGCTGGTGGTTCCTCGACGGGCGTGGGTCGCGCGTCCCGCACCTCGTCGTCGGCGTGGTCTGGCTCCTGCTCACCGTCGCCTACCTCGCGGTCATGCCGATCTGGCGCTACCGCGTGCACCGCTGGGAGAGCACACCGACCGCCGTCTACACCCAGTCCGGCTGGCTCGACCAGGAGCGGCGGATCGCGCCGGTCAGCCGGATTCAGACCGTCGACATGGCCCGCGGACCGGTGGCGCAGCTGCTCGGCCTGGCCACCGTCACGGTGACGACGGCGTCGGCCGCCGGCCCGCTGCGGATCCACGGTCTCGACCTCGACGTGGCGCGACACCTGGTCGAGGAGCTGACCGAGCTGACGGTCGCCGAGCCCGGGGACGCGACGTGAGCGACCCCGAGCCCGACCCCGACCCGCCACCACGTTCGGTCCTCAAGGGTGGTCCAGAAGAGCCGGCGGACCCTGCCGGCGCCGACCTCGAGACCGACTGGCGCCGGCTCGACCCGCGCATGCTGCTCATCCATCCGGTGCAGGAGGCGATCCGGTTCCTGCCGGCTCTGCTCGGTGTCTTCATCCTCGGCCGCAGCCGTAACGGTGGCGAGGGCCATTGGTGGGAGCTGGTCACCGTCGCGGTCGTCATCGGAGTCGGCGTGATGCGTTACCTCACGACGCGGTTCCGCATTCGCCACGGCCAGATCGAGCTGCGCAAGGGACTGCTCAACCGGCAGGTCATCGCCACCCCCGAGGACCGGGTGCGCACCGTCGACGTGACCGCCCCCCCGTTCCACCGCCTGCTCGGGCTGGCCAAGGTCGAGATCGGCACCGCCGGGCACAGCCACGAACGGCTCGTCCTCGACGCCCTGCCGCTCGCGGACGCGCGGACCATGCGCGAGGAGCTGATCCACCTGCGCTCGGTCGCGGCCGATCGGGCGGGCGCGCCGCATACCGAGCTGCCCCCGCCGACCGGTATGCCGCACACCGAGCTGCCCCCGCCCGCGCCGGACCCGGTCGCGGAGACCACCCTGCTCACGTTGAACCCCGCCTGGGTCCGGTATGCCCCGCTCACCATGAGCGGGCTGGTGACGGCCCTCGCCGTCTTCGGTTTCACGGGCCAGTTCCTTCGCTCGGCCATCGAGGGGGCCTACGTGCAGGACGCGGTGCGCGCCCTGGGCGGCCACGCCTGGTGGGTGTCGCTTCTCGTGGGACTGGCGTCCGTGGCCGTCGCCGTCTCGTTCCTGGCGGTCCTCGGCTACATCCTGCAGAACTGGCACTTCCGCCTGTCCCGGCACCGGGGCGGCACCCTGCACGTCTCCCGGGGCCTGCTGACGACCCGCGAGACGAGCATCGAGGAGAAGCGGCTGCGCGGCGTCGAGGTGGGTGAGCCGCTCGGCCTGCGGCTGGCCGGGGGCAGCCGGCTCAAGGCGATCACGACCGGCCTGTCGCGGCGCGAGGACGACCGGGGCAGCGCGTGGCTCGTCCCGCCGGCCCCGCGCCCCGTCGTGGCCGGGGTCGCCCGTGCGGTGGTCGGCGACGACGGGGCACTCACCGCACCGCTGACCCCGCACGGCCCGGCCGCGCGCCGCCGCCGGTTCCTGCGCACGCTTCTTCCTGCGGTCGTCCTCGCGGTCGGTGCGGCGGCGGTGGTCTGGTGGCTCGGCTTGGCCTGGTGGCTGCTCGTCCTGCCCGCCCTCGTGATCCTCGGCGCCCCGTTCCTCGCGCGCGACCGGTATGCCGGCCTCGGCCACCACCTCTCATCGGACCATCTCGTCGTGCGGTCCGGGTCGTTCTCGCGCCGCCGCGACGTGCTGCAGCGCACCGGCATCATCGGCTGGACGGTGCAGAGCACCTGGTTCCAGCGGCGGGTGGGACTGGCGACCCTCGTCGCGACGACCGCGGCGGGCAAGCAGAGGTACACGGCATACGACCTGCCCGTGGCCGAAGCCGTCGCCGTGGCCCGCGAGGTCGATCCCGCGCTGCTCGACCAGTTCCTCGTGCGGTGAGGGCCCCGGCGGTCACATCGACATGGGCGTCCCGTCGTCCATGGGCAGCACCGTGACGACGAACGGGCGCATCATCTGGGTGTCCTCGTGCTCGAGGACGTGGCAGTGGTACACGTACCGGCCGGGCGTGTCGAACCGGATCGCGACCTTGACGACGTTACCCGGGTCGACCCGGATGACGTCCTTCCAACCGTTGGTCTCCGCGGCCTCGTAGGCCCGGCCCGGGCCGGCTGCGGGCACGATCGGGGTGGCGGTTCGCCGGGTCGCGGGGTCGTAGCGGTTGGTCCCCGCCGCGTCGACGACGTCGAGCAGACCGGCGGCGGTGCCGACGGGCTGGAACGTCGACTGGTGGATGTGCATCGGGTGGGTGTCACCCGTGGCGTTGACGAACGTGAAGACCTGCCAGCGGCCCAGCTGGGGCCGGATCGCCACCCGGTCGTAGAACGCCACCCGGCTCTCCGACGACGTGGTGTCGTCGGCCATGAACGACTCGACGCGGTATGCGGTCGGTGCGGCCTGCCCGGGCAGCTGGAGGCTGATGGCCCCCGCGGGGTCGGCCACGAGCTCCTGTGCGTACAGGTGCCCGGGGGGGTCGGTCTCAGCCAGCACGACGACGTGGTGCATGTGCCCCTCGATCGACCACTCCGGAGGGGCGTCCGTGGGGGTCGGCGTCGTCAGGTCGTGGACCAGCCGGTGGAACGCGGGGCTCAGCACCTGGCCCGAGAGGCTCGTGAACACCGCCGCCGGCCGGCCCGCGTGCGGGCTCGCCTCGTCGACGTCGATGCGCAGCACCCAGGGGAACGGGTTGCGGCCGGGGCGGTCGCCGTCGGCCCAGAGCCCGGCGAGGTCAGGAACGGGGTCGCCCCCGAAGGGAGCGGGTGCCGAGTTGACAAGGAACAGCTGCGCGCCGTCGGCGAGGTCGGTCAGATCGACCAGGACGTCGACGCGTTCGGCCGGCGCCAGGGTCAGCGCGCCGTCCTGACCCAGCGGTGCGCTCTTCCACAGCAGGCCCGCATCGGTGCCGATGACCTGCACACGCTCGTGGACCGGCGCCACCGTGGCGGGAGCGCCGTCCGCTCCCGGGTCGACCGCGACGAGGTGGAGCCGATAGGCCCGCGCGTTGGACCCGTTGAGCAGGCGGAGCCGGTAGACGTCGGGACGCAACGCGACTCGCGGCCACAGCTGGCCGTTGACCAGGGTCAGCGGTCCGAAGAACTCGCCTGTGTCGGGGGTGGTCTTGTGCAGGAGGCGAGTGGTCCGGTCGACGACGTCGATGTTGCGGTCCTGGAGCATCAGCACGATCTCGCCGGTGTCCGCGGAGGTCGGTAGCCCGAGCACCTGCTCGCGGGGGTCACGCACCAGGTAGCCACCGGCGAGGCCGGCGTACACGTGGTAGCGCGTCCCGTTCATGGCGTGGTCGTGGTACCAGAGGAACGCCCCGACCTTGGCGAACCCGACGTCGACGTTGTCGTAGCCGTTCTCGTAGAAGCAGACCTGCTCCCCGCCGGTGGGCGACATGTCGTCGGGCCAGCCGTCCGAGTCGGCGATCGAGTGGGCGCCGTGCAGGTGGGTCGACGTCCATCCGAGAGGCGACCCACTAGTGTCCTGCGGGAGGCCGCCCTGAGACGTCAGATAGTTCTGGACGGAGTCGACCTCGCCGTCAGGGTCGTCGAGGACCGCGGTGGCGAACGGCAGTCGGACGGCCGGTCGGATCGGGTCGAGGGGGTAGACGCTCGCCGGCAGGAGGTTGCGCCACCGGATGGTCACCTCATCGTCGGCGCGGACCTCCAGCAGCGGCCCGGGGGTCGTCACGTGGCCGTGCCAGCCGTAGCCCCAGACCGGCACGGCGGGCAGGTCCGGGTGGATCTCGGCGGTGGTCTGCTCGATACTGATGGTGTGGCTCGAACCGGCCATCAGCCGATGCGCGTGCGGCGGACGCAGGGTCGCCACGAACGGCTCCAGCGCGGTTCCCGGGACGGCCGGGTTCTCCGGTGGTTCGACGGACTCGAGACGCGGTTGGTTGACGACAGTGGACATAGCGACTCCTTCTGACGGATCGGCACTCACCTGCACGGAGGCCTGTCCCCGGACACCTGATACGCCCCGTCGACCTCGCGGAGCGGGGGAGCCCGGTCGTCCGGTGAGGCGGGCGTCGTTACCCAGAAGCGACGACCCGGCGCTGCTGGACCAGGTTTCCGCCCGATACCCTCACAACCCTGACGGCCAACTCGCGACGATAGGGGTAGAACCATGTGGGACAAGCGAGCCGACATGGTCGTGCACGAGGCGGACCCTTACAACGCCGAGCCCCAGGTCGGTGCGCTGGACGGCCGGTTCATCACCGCCGCCGACACCTTCTACAGCCGCAACCACGGACCGGTGCCCGACCTCGAACCGACGCGGTGGCGGCTGCGGGTCGACGGGCTGGTCGACCGACCACTCGAGCTCGGCCTCGACGACCTGAGGTCCCGGTTCCCCGAACGCCACGTCACCGCCACCTTGCAGTGCGCCGGGGCGCGGCGGGCGGCGATGCACGCGGTGCGGCCGATCCCTGGCGAGGCGCTCTGGGGCCCCACGGCGACATCGACGGCGCAGTGGACCGGTGTCGCGCTGAGCGACGTGCTCGCGAGCGCCGGGGTCCAGGGCGACGCCGCGCACGTGGCCTTCGACGCTCCGGACGTCTCGGAGCTGGCCGACCCGCCCCAGGGGTTCGGCGGGTCGGTGCCGCTCGCCAAGGCGTGCTCGGAGGAGGTGCTTCTCGCCTGGGGGATGAACGGCGAGCCGCTGCCCGCCGTGCACGGGGGCCCGGTACGCGTCGTCGTGCCCGGCTACATCGGCGCGCGCAGCGTCAAGTGGGTCGAGCGGGTGACCGTGCAGGCGGCGCCGTCCGACAACTACTTCCAGGCGGTCGCCTACCGGCTGCTTCCCGCCGACCTCGACCCGGACGCCGCCGGCCCGGGTGACGGCCTGTCGCTCGGCCCGGTCGCCCTCAACTCCGACGTGCTCCAGCCCGCCGACGGCGCCGTGGTCCCGGCGGGGACGACACGGGTGAGCGGATATGCGTTCGCCGGCGGTGAACGGTCGGTCGCGCGGGTCGACGTCTCGAGCGACGGCGGGACGACCTGGGTGCAGGCCGAGATGACCGAGAGCGGCCCGTGGACGTGGTGCCTGTGGTCGGCGACCCTGCTTCTCGCGCCGGGACCCGCGGAGGTCGTCGTCCGGGCCTGGGACGACACGGCGGCGGCGCAACCCGAGTCGGCGGGCCCGCTCTGGAACCCCAAGGGCTACGTCAACAACTCCTGGGGCCGGGTGCGTCTCGACGTCCGAGCGGCGGGCGGTAGACCCGGCTGAGCCTCGGGCCTACCGGCGCGGGACAAAGCCACTGGCACCGAGCCATAGGCTGCACGGCATGGCTCATGTCCTGTCCGCCGTCGCCTGGCCGTACGCCAACGGGCCGCGCCACATCGGCCACGTGGCCGGGTTC
>JALZBI010000173.1 GCA_030947565.1 Actinomycetota bacterium | reverse complement strand
CGGCACGACCTCTGACGCCGAGACCATCCGAGACACCGCCGTGGCCCAGCCGCTCATCGTCGGGGCCGGACTGCTCGCCCTCGAGGCGCTGTATGCCGACCGGCCCGAGACGCTCGCGACGAGCGCCGCCGTCGTCGCCGGGCACTCGGTCGGTGAGATCACCGCCGCCGTGGCCGTGGGCGTGCTCGAGCCCCAGGACGCCATGACGCTTGTCAGCGTGCGCAGCCGGGCTATGGCCGACGCCAGCGCGATCACGCCCACTGGCATGTCTGCCGTGCTCGGTGGTGACCCCGACGAGGTCCAGGCGGCCCTTCAGCGGCACGGGCTCACCCCCGCCAACATGAACGGGGGCGGCCAGGTCGTGGCTGCCGGCACCCTCGAGCAGCTGGCCGCATTCGCCGCGGACCCGCCGGCCAAGGCCCGCGTGATCCCTCTCCAGGTCGCCGGCGCGTTCCATACGGTGCACATGGGTCCCGCCGTCGAGGCGCTACGCACGGCGGCTGCGCAGATGGCGCCGTCTGACCCCTCGACCGGGCTGCTCTCCAACGCCGACGGAGCCCAGGTCACCGCCGGGCGCGAGGTGCTCGACCGGCTGGTGACCCAGGTCAGCAACCCGGTGCGCTGGGATCTGTGCATGGCAGCGATGACCGACCTCGGCGTGACCCACCTCATCGAGCTGGCGCCGGCCGGAACGCTCGTCGGGCTGGCCAAGCGCGGCATGAAGGGCGTGCAGAGCGTCGCCCTCAAGACTCCCGATGACCTCGACGCCGCCCGCGCCCTGTTGGCCGACGTCGGCTCCCCCACCACCGCGAAGGCCTGACATGACCGACCCCACCCCGAGCCCCACCCCGAGCCCCACCTCGAGCCCCGCCCCGACCGCGCCCCGCCCCAAGGGCACCGGACGGCTGATGACCGTGGACGGCGCCCGGCACGCCCGCATCTGGGGCGTCGGCGGCTACCGGCCGGAGCGGGTCGTCCCCAACAGTGAGCTCGTGGACCGGATCGACTCCTCCGACGAGTGGATCCGGGAGCGCTCCGGCATCCGTGAGCGCCGCGTGGCCGCACCGGACGAGTCGGTGGTCGACATGGCCGAGGCGGCCGCTCGTGAGGCCCTGCGAGCCTCGGGCGTCAACGCGTCGCAGATCGGCGCGGTCCTGGTCGCCACGGTGACCCACCCGTACCAGACCCCGGCCGCGGCGCCCATCCTCGCCCACCGGCTCGGCACCACCGCCGCCGCGTTCGACATCTCCGCGGCCTGCGCGGGGTACTGCTACGGCATCACTCTCGCCAACGACATGGTGCGGGGCGGGAGTGCCGAGTACGTCCTCGTCGTCGGCGTCGAGAAGCTGTCCGACTTCACCGACTACGACGACCGCGGCTCCGCGTTCATCTTCGGCGACGGCGCCGGGGCGGCGGTGGTCGGGCCGTCCGACACGGCCGGCATCGGCCCGACGATCTGGGGCTCGGACGGCGAGAAGTGGCAGGCGATCTCGCAGCGTGAGCCGTGGACCGATCTCCACAGCCGCAACCTCGACGACAGGACCGTCGCCGCCCGTGACTGGCCGGCGATCGGGATGGCGGGGCAGACGGTGTTCCGGTGGGCGGTGTGGAGCATGGCCCCGATCGCCCAGCAGGCCATCGACAAGGCGGGCATCACCATCGACGACCTCGACGCCTTCATCCCCCACCAGGCCAACATGCGGATCATCGATGCGATGATCAAGCAGCTCAAGCTCCCCGCGGACATCCCCGTCGCCCGCGACATCGCCGAGACCGCCAACACCTCGGCGGCGTCCATCCCGCTCGCCACCGAGCGGATGCTGCGGCAGCGGGAGATCCCGAGTGGCGGCCTCGCCCTGCAGATCGGCTTCGGCGCCGGCCTGGCCTATGCCGCGCAGGTCATCGTCATCCCCTAGCCTCAGTCCCGCTGACCCGGGTCCACGCGAGGCCCGCACCCCAGGCCCTTCGACCCCGGGCCGACCCACCACCCCCAGCAGACCCCAACAGAAGGAGCAGAAGCACATGGCGCAGAGCGAGCAGGAGATCCTCGAGGGTCTCTCTGAGATCGTCAACGAGGAGACCGGCATCGAGACCGACCAGGTGGAGCCGGACAAGTCGTTCACCGACGACCTCGACATCGACTCGTTGTCGATGATGACCATCGTCGTCAACGCCGAGGAGAAGTTCGGCGTCAAGATCCCCGACGACGAGGTCAAGAACCTCAAGACCGTCCGCGACGCCGTCACCTACATCCACGGCGCGCAGTCCTGAGTCTTCGAACCCCCGACGGTCGTGAGCCGGCACCGCCGGTGACTCGCCGGTAGCCCTCACGGCGGGGTAGAACGGTCCTTCAACCGGATCGTCCTACCCCGCCGTCGTCGGTTACAGGCGCGCATGCGAGGCCGGCGCGGCATACGCTGGCTGGCACCGCTCGCTCTCCTCGCAACGACGCTCAAGGAGCACCCCATGACGTCTTCCCGTGACCAGCGCATCGTCGTCACCGGACTGGGAGCCACGACCCCCCTAGGCGGCAACGTCGTCGACACGTGGGACGGAGTCCTGGCCGGTCGCTCCGGCGCGCGCACCATCGATGCCGACTGGGTGACCAAGTACGAGCTGCCCGTCACTTTCGCGGCCCAGCTCGCCGTCCCCCCGAGCGAGGTGCTGGCCCGACACGAGATCAAGCGCCTCGACCCGTCCTCGCAGTATGCGCTCATCGCTGCGCGCGCCGCCTGGGAGGACGCCGACAAGCCCGAGGTCGAGCCGGAGCGGCTCGGCGTCGTTATGGGCTCCGGCATCGGCGGGGTCTGGACGCTGCTCGACCAGTGGGACAACCTGCGCGAGAAGGGCCCGCGACGGGTCTATCCGCTCGCGGTCCCCATGCTCATGCCCAACGGGCCTTCAGCGGCCGTCTCCCTCGACCTCAAGGCTCGGGCGGGCGCGCATACGCCCGTCAGCGCCTGCGCCTCGGGCGCAGAGGGCATGGGCTACGGCGTCGAGATGATCCGCTCCGGGCGCGCCGACGTCGTCGTGGCCGGCGGCACCGAGGCGGCCATCCACGCCCTGCCGATCGCCGGCTTCGCGGCCATGCAGGCCCTGTCGACCCGCAACGACGACCCCCAGAGGGCCTCGCGGCCCTACGACACCGCCCGCGACGGGTTCGTGCTCGGCGAGGGCGCCGCCGTCGTCGTGCTCGAGACCGAGGAGCACGCCAAGGCGCGGGGTGCGCGGATCTACGCGGTGCTCGCCGGCGTCGGCATGTCGTCGGACGCCCACCACATCACCGCCCCCGAGCCGGAGGGCGCCGGTGCGTCCAGGGCCATGCTCGAGGCAGTGGAGCGCGCCGGGCTCGGCCTGGGCGACATCAAGCACATCAACGCGCACGCGACGTCGACCCCGGTGGGCGACGTGGCGGAGGCCAACGCCATCATGAGGGCGTTCGGCGACGAGGCGGCGGGGATTCCCGTCAGCGGCACGAAGTCGATGACGGGCCATCTGCTCGGTGCGGCGGGCGCCCTCGAGGCCCTGTTCTCGGTCCTCGCCATCCGCGACCGGAAGGCGCCGGCGACGATCAACGTCGACGACCTCGACCCGAAGATCCCGCTCGACGTCGTGCGCGGTGAGCACCGGGCGTTGCCTGACGGCGACATCGCCGTCATGGACAACTCGTTCGGCTTCGGTGGCCACAACGTGGCCCTCGTGTTCACCAACGCCTGAGCGCGCTCGCGCCAGACAGCTGGAGGGGTTGCCGGCTCAGCCCACCTTGTGGAGCCAGCGCACCGGAGCGCCGTCACCGGCATACCGGAAGGGTTCGAGCTCGCGGTCCCATGCGGCGCCGAGGGCGGCGTCGAGCTCGGCCTGAAGAGTCGACGCGTCCCCCGCCGCCCGGGCCATCGCGGCTCGCACCTGGTCTTCGTGGACCAGCGCGTCGCCACTGGCCGACACCCAGGTGTGGTGGATGCCCAGCCCCGGGGTATGTGACCAGCGCGAACCGTCGACACCCGGTGACGGCTCCTCGGTGACCTCGTAGCGCAGGTGGTCCCAGCCGCGCAGGGCGCTGGCGATCCGGGCGCCCGTCCCGGCGTCGGCGACCCACGAGAGCTCAGCCCGAACCAGGCGTGGACCGGCGGGCTGCGGCGTCCAGTCGAGGTGGACGCGTAGCCCGAGCACCGACTCCAGCGCCCAGCCGATGTGCGGGCAGAGCGAGGCCGGGGCGGAGTGGACGTAGACCACGCCCCGTGTGGTGCGCGGCGTCGCGTCAGTGCGCGGTGCCATCCGGTTCTCCTTGTGTGCGAGGGACGTCTTCCCCACGAACCTCGCGTGCAAGAACGGGCAGGTACGCCGCGTACCTCCGCATTGTGCCTCATCCGCCCCGTCTGCACCACGACTACCAGCAGGCCGGCAGGCGCTCGCGGTGCGCGAGGGGCGCGCCCACGGCTCTGCGTAGGGACCCGCAGGGTGAAGGTCATGTCGCGCCTCATGTCGCACCTGGTGCCCTGACCAGGGCCACTCTTGCGACATGACTTGCGACCTGACTTGCGACAAAGACTTGCGACAGGACCAGTCAGGAAACAGGCCTCGGCTGAGGCGAACGCGTGCTCGGCCTTGACGCCGTGCGGCCGGGTAGGCTCGGCGGCCTCCCGGGGCAGTAGCTCAGCCGGTCAGAGCAGCGGACTCATAATCCGTCGGTCGTGGGTTCAAGCCCCACCTGCCCCACCGACGTTTCCGTGGGTCAGAGTCCTATCGGGTTGAGACCAATGGTGGTTTGGGTTCAACCCTCTGCCGGTTCTCTACTCAAGTCTCGACGCAGGCGGGTCCGATGCGAGGTTCTGGCGTCCAGAAACCCTCCGGCAGCGGCCGTTGGTACGTGGTCAACGAGATGGATCGCGATTCTGGGACGGGTGCGCGCCGACGCAAGTGGCACTCAGGGTTTTCCTCCAAGCGCGACGCTGGGGGACGCCTCACGAAGGGAACTACCCCGACCTGGTTCGGACTCTGATCCTGGGCACAGTCCTTGGGGGATCGCCGTCATGCACGTCGTGTGGAGCCTTTAGCGCGGTTCCACGATGGAATGGCGGCTCACCAGCGGCATCGGAACGAAGCGGGTCGTCGGTGTCGCATCACCGGTGAGGCACAGACGCATGGCCTCGCGGCCCATCTCCCGGTAGGGGATTCGCGCTGTGGTCAATCCCGGGCGCAGGTAGCCAGCGAGGACGTCGTCGTCGAAGGAGGCCACTGACACATCCTCCGGGATCCGTCGGCCGGTTTCCTGAAGGGCTTGGTAGGCCCCGAAGGCCAACCGGTCGTTGAGGCACAGCATGGCGGTGAGACCCGGCGCGACGGCCAGGGCCTGCTGGGCGCCTTCATACCCGTGGGCGGGTTCCCAGACCCTGTAGTCAGCTACGGCCACCGGGTCGAGGCCGGCCTCGTCGAAGGCGTCGCGGATCCCGCGGAGGCGGTCCGAGAGGGTGACCGAGGTGGACGGGTCAAATTGGTCCTGCAGGTCTCGCCCCACCACCGCAATCTTTTGGTGGCCGGCGTCCACGAGGCTGCGGGCTACCGCATACCCGGCCTCACGTTCCGCCGGGAGCACCGTCAACGTCGGTCGAGGGCCTGCGCAGTTCAGGGTGACCAGGGGAAGACCCTGGGGCGTCTCAGGGATGGGGATCTGACGGGCGTTCATCGAGGCCACCAACAGTGCGTCGGCCCGCCGGTCGGTCATCACGTCGACAGCGCGCGCGAACGCCTCTGCACTGCTGTGCGTCTCGACGATCAGGACGGCATGCTCGAGCTCGTCCGCCACGTCCAGAGCCC
>JALZBI010000172.1 GCA_030947565.1 Actinomycetota bacterium | reverse complement strand
GTCGTCGTGTGCGCCTTGATGAGCGAGAAGGCCGACTGGTCCTCCGCCGGGGTGACGTCCTCGAGCCAGAACAGCCGCTGCGGCTCGAGCTCCTTGCCCAGCCAGGCCGCCTCGGTGGGGGTCAGCCGGTGGTGGCCGTCGTGCAGGAGGTTGAATCCGTAACCGAGCTCGTCGCGCACCGCCTTCATCAGCTTCGGCACGAAGTCGAGGTAGAGCGGGGTGTTCCAGGCCTCCTCGTCTGGCAGGTCGGTGTGCGCCGGCTCGTACGCGTGATCTCGCGAGTCGCCCACGTGGATCCCGTAGGTCGACGGGAGGCCCGGCACAGACGCCTGCACCCGCACCGCCGCATACCCCTCCTCGAGCTTCGCGGCGATGGACGCGGTGGCGTCCTCGACCGTGTGCCCGCTGGCGTGGGGGTAGGTCATCAGCCGCTCCCGCGCGCGGCCACCGAGCAGCTGGAACACGGGCATACCGGCGGCCTTGCCCTGGATGTCCCAGAGCGCCTGGTCGACCGACGAGATCGCCGCCATGGTGACCGGGCCGCGACGCCAGTAGGGGCCGCGGTAGAGGTACTGCCACAGGTCACCGATGCGGGACGAGTCCTTGCCGAGCAGCAGCGGGGCGACGTGGTCTCTCAGGTAGGCGACGACGGCGAGCTCACGGCCGTTGAGGGTCGCGTCCCCCCAGCCGACGAGCCCGTCGGCCGTCCCGAGGCGCAACGTCACATAGTTGCGCCCCGGGGAGCAGACGACGACATCGACATCGGTGATGGTGCGGGAGCCGTGGCCTGTCATGACTCATAGTGCGACGCCGACCGCTGGACCTGGGCCTCCTCCTGCTCCACGTAGCCGTACATCTCCGGGAGGATGAACCTCGCAGCCAGGAAGCCGGTCAGCGACAGGATCGCGACGGCGAGGGTGGCCCAGACCTTGCCCCAGGCGTCGGTCATCACGGGGAAGATGAACGCTCCGAAGAACGAGGCCGCCTTGACGAAGGTGTAGCCGAAGCCGGACGCGGTCGCCTTGAACCGGGGCGGGGCCACCATCGAGACGATGGTCATGCCGTTCGACGCGTCCCAGTAGTGGCCCCACATGAGGATGCACGCGCCGATGACGATGAGCCACTTGATGTCGGAGCCGAGGGCGTAGGCCCCGACGACCAGCCCGAGGAAGGCCAGGCCGAAGCCCCACATGGCGACGCCCCGGTGGCCGATCCGCGGCAGCATCAGCGGGGCGACGAAGCCGGAGATGGTGGCCAGCACGTAGATGCCGGCGGTCACCAAGTTGGTGCCGGTGATGTTGGTGTTGTTGACGCTGCCCGTCACGCCGACGCCAGCAGAGACGAGGATGACCGGTAGGTAGAAGCCGAAGGCGGTGAACTCGGCGCCCTGGCAGGCGTTGGAGATCCAGCCGAAGATGGTGGCCCGCTTCTTGATCGGGTCGGCGAAGATCACCTTGAGGAAGTCGCCCACCTTGGGCTTCTCCATCGTCACGTCCTCGTTGGGCAGCATGTCGAGCGGGTCGTTGAACAGCTCGGTCGAGACCTGCTTGGCCCTGACGAAGTGCCCGCGCTGGATGAGGGACTGCGGGGTCTCGGGAAGGTTGAGGCGGGCGAGCAGTAGGACGAACGCCGGGATGGCGCCCAGGGCGAGAGCGACGCGCCACAGGATGTTGTGGTCGATGCCGGAGACGTACATCAAGGTGATGACGATGATGGAGAACACCTCGCCCAGCCCGAACATGAACTGCCAGCGGCTGCCCATGATCTCGCGCTTCCCCTTGGGCATCGACTCCATGATGTAGGCGTAGCCGTTGGAGATGTCGCTGCCCAGCGGGATGCCGATAAGGAACCGGATGATGATCAGGTCGACGATGTTCTGCGAGAAGCCCTGCACGATGGCCAGGATGATGAACAGGACCATGGTGAGGATGAAGACGCGTTTGCGGCCGAGCCGGTCGGCGACGTAGCCACCGATGAGCGCGCCGAGAAGGGCGCCGCCCTGGACGGCAGCGGTCGCCAGCCCCAGCTGCACCGCGCTGGGGTTGTACTCCGCTTTGATGAAGATCAGGACGAACGAGATCGCGTAGAGGTCCCACGCCTCGATGAGGATCGTCGCGATCATCATCCAGCCGCCGCGGTTGCTGGAGGACGTGCCTTCCTTGTTCAGCAGCACCGTGGTTGCCTCATCGGACAACCGGCGCACCGTGCCTTGGTCCATCGTCACTCCTTCACCTCGTTGGGTCGGTTACAGAGAAGTCCGCGCTAGACGCGAACAGGGTTTTGCGTCCTGAGAGATCTGACGACCTGGTCGGCCGGCCGACGGCGCAGGTCATCGAGCAGCTGCGCCACCCGGTCGACGTAGGCCGTCTGTGTCGTGAGGGATTCCCCGAGCAGCGCGGCCTCGACCAGCACCGCGTGGGCCAGAGCCGTTGCGGTGCGGGCCTTCTCGGCCAACGCGACGACCCGGCCACGGACCGGTTCGACGGGGAGGTCGTGAGGGGAGATGCCGACGTCGGCGGCGTCAGCGGTGACCCTGAGCCAGGCGGCGACCAGCAGCGCGAGGTGGTCGGGCGTGTGCCCCCGGGAGGCGTGCCAGGCGACGGCAGTGGGCACCCGCTGGGTCAACTTCAGCGACCCGTCGGTGCCGACCTGCTGGCAGAGATGGGCCAGCTCGTGGTTGCCGAAGCGGGTGAAGACCTCAGCCCGGTATGCCGCGGGGTCGAAGCCCGCGGGCAGGTCGATGGTCGGCTCCATCTCGTCACCGAGGCCCCGGTCGGCGACCGCCCGAATGTCGGGATCATTTGCTGCGTCGGCGATCTCCGTCCTCCCAGTGAGCAGGCCCAGGTAAGCGAGCATCGAGTTGGGGGCGTTGAGCAGGCGCAGCTTGACCAGTTCGTAGGCCCCCACCTCGTCACTGAGGATCGCGCCGGCCCTCTCCCAGGCCGGCCTGGGGGCGGTGCAGGCGTGGCCGGCGAGCACCCACATGGAGAACGGCTCGGCGGGCACGGGGATCGCGTCGTGGATGCCGGCGCCGGCCACGGCTGCGCGGGTGGCGTCCGTCGTGCGGGGGACGATGCGGTCGACCATTGTGTCGGGGGTGCCGACCGTGGGCAGGTAGCCGAGGAGGGCGACGCCCTGGGTGGCCGGCAGCAGCGCGGCATACTGCTCCAGCACCGTCCGGAGGGCGGCTCCGTTGTGCCCGACGTTGTCGCAGCTGACCAGGTTGAGGGGCGTCCCGTGGTCGGCGCGGGCGAGGAGGCCGGCGGCCAGAAGCCCGATGGCGGTGGTCGGGGGCTCGGCTCCGGTGACGTCGCGGACGACCGCCGGATCGGTGGTGTCGAGGTCGTGGCTGCCGGGGCGGAACGCATACCCCTTCTCGGTGACGGTGAGCGTGACCGTCGTGGTGCCGGCGTCGGCGATGACGTCGGCCACCCGGCCGGGCTCGTCGGCGGCGAGGACGACCTCGTCGATGACGTCGACGGCTAGCGGGGGCGCGGCGCCCGGCCCGACCTCCAGGACGGTGTAGCGGCCGCGCTGGGCCCGCATCGCGTCCACGAGGGCGCGGTTGCGGAAGCTCACGGCGGTAATGCGGTGGTGGCCGCCCGTGTCGGCGTTGGCCCGCTGGGTGTAGACCGCCTGGTGGGCACGGTGGAAGTTGCCGAGGCCGAGGTGCACGATGCGGCTCACGGCACGGCCCTCCTCGGCGGGTGCGACAGTAGGGGCGTTCCACCATGCGGAACGGAGTTCAGGTGGCTGGAACTTCCGGAACGCTAGGCCCGTTGTGCGAGGCGCGCAAGCGGAAGTCCACGAGGGGGTTGAGGGGTCGTGACGGAGTCGGCGCCCGCGTCGGGGCACAAGTTGCTGGGGCTGCTCGAGGCGCTGGGCGCGTCCGACCGGCCGCAGCGTCT
Organism: Actinomycetota bacterium; assembly: GCA_030947565.1. Classification (GTDB taxonomy): domain Bacteria; phylum Actinomycetota; class Actinomycetes; order Actinomycetales; family Dermatophilaceae; genus Lapillicoccus. The sequence continues at coordinate 1,914 of JALZBI010000172.1, read as the reverse complement.
CGGCGAGCTGTCGACGCGGACCCAGCTGACCAAGCCGACGGTGCACCGCCTCCTCGGCGTCCTCACCGAGTCGGGCTGGGCGGTGCAGCGGGACGGGGGCTTCTACGAGCTCGGGCCGCGGGCGAGGGCGCTGGGTCACGCGGATGCCGCGTGGGGCGATGGCGTGGAGAGTGCGATCCACGCCCTGGCCGGGGCGACGAACCAGACGGTGCACGTGGCGGTGCTCGCCGACGGTGAGGTGCTCTACACGCACAAGGCGAGCGCACCGGAGGCGTTCATCATGCGCTCGCGGGTGGGGTCGCGGATGCCCGCGCACTCGACGGCGGTCGGAAAGGCGATGCTGTCGACGCTGACCGAGGCCCGAGTCGTGTCCCTGTTGACGCTACGGGGGATGGCCGCGCGGACGTCGTCGACGATCACCGACGTCGACGCCCTGCTGGCTGAGCTGGACGCCGTGCGGGAGACGGGCTACGCGGTGGACCGGGAGGAGAACGAGGACAACGTCCGCTGCCTGGCGGTCCCGATCCAGCTGGGGGACAGCGGGATCGCCGGCGTGAGCATCTCGACGATCACCTTCTTGACGCCCGAGGCCGCGTTGCTAGGAATGCTGCCGTCGTTGCGGGAGACGGCGGGCCGGGTGACCGCTGCGCTGTCGTGAGGACGGGCTCGGCGGATGTGCTCACAGCCGGTCTCCCTGCTCGAAGCGGCCCTGGTAGCGGCAAAGTGGTCCTGCCACCGACATTCCAGCCGCTACGACCGCCGCTACGACGCTTCGGCGCGGGCGTGCACCGCGTTCAGCTGAGCTCCAGAACGACCTTCGACGAGACGCCGGCGTCGTGGGCGACGTCCATGGCTTTCTTGACGTCGGCCAACGGGAAGGTATGCGTGACCACGTGCTGGAAGCGGTCGTCGGTGGCGAGCAGGTGGAGGGCCTCCTCGATCTCGTCCCCGAAGCGGAACGCCCCGCGGAGGGTGATCTCACGGGCGACAAGCACGGCCAGCGCCACCTGGAGGTCGCCGCTCGGGAGGCTGCCGACCTGGACGACGGTGCCACCCCGGACCACGGAGGCCAGGGCAGCGCTGAGACCTCGCGGGGAGCCGGACGCCTCGAAGGCGACGTCGTAGGTGAGTTCTGGCACCGCCTCTTGGTCCACACGGATCGTCTCGGTGGCGCCGACCTTCTGGGCAATCTCGAGCGGGGTGTCCTGGAGGTCGGTGGCGGTGATCTCCGCGGCCCCACGGGTCGCGGCCGCGGCGACAACCAGCGCACCGATCGGCCCGGCCCCGGAGACGAGCACCTTCTTGCCCCTGACGTCACCGGCCTGGTTGACGGCGTGCAGGGCGACCCCGAGGGGCTCGGCGAGGACGGCACGGGCGAGGTCGAGACCGTCGGGCAGCGGCCGCAGCTGGTCGAGCCGGACGACCAGCTGCTGGGCGAACCCGCCCTGGGTCTGCGGGTCACTCGCGGCGGACCCCAGGTAGCGAGCGGTCCGGCAGGTGTTGGGATGGCCAGCCTTGCACTCCGGACAGGTGTGGTCGACGGTGGCCGGGTGGATGGCGACCTTCGTCCCCTTGGCGTGCCGGCCGCTTGGATCGAGGTCGACGGTGCCGACAACCTCGTGGCCAAGGACGAGCGGCTCGCGGAGGATGAAGTTCCCCACTCGCCCGTCAAAGTAGTAGTGCAGGTCGGAACCGCAGATGCCGCCGTGCGTCATGGTGAGGCGCACCTCGCCGTCACCCGGCTCCGGGACCGGTCGGTCGTCGACGCGGAGATCACGGGCACGGTGGACGACGACGGCCTTCATGGGTCGTCATTGTGCACCCGCCGGGAGTCCGGCCACCCGGACCCCTGAACGGTCTCGAGGTCAGTGGCCCAGCTGGAGCAGGGTCTGCGTCGCCATGGCCGCCTCGCCC
>JALZBI010000171.1 GCA_030947565.1 Actinomycetota bacterium | reverse complement strand
CTGCGTCGGGACGTCGGAGCGGGTGGACGTCTTGGTCATCAGGCGCATCAGGGACTCCTGGTCGGCGTGACCCTTGTCGAGGACACCGGTGATGGCGCCCTCGCAGATCGTGTAGATCCGGTCGGACAGGCCGAGCAGCTCGGGCAGCTCGGAGGAGACGAGGATGACGCCCTTGCCCTCGGCGGCCATCCGCTGGATGATCCCGTAGATCTCGAACTTGGCGCCGACGTCGATGCCGCGGGTGGGCTCGTCGAGGATGAGCAGGTCGGGCTCGGTGAAGAGCCACTTGGCCAGGACGACCTTCTGCTGGTTGCCCCCGGAGAGCTTGGAGACGCCCTCGTCCACGGTGGGGGCCTTGGTGCGCATCGACTTGCGGTACTCCTCGGCGAACTTGTACTCCTGCCGCTCGTCGACGACGAGGCCGTGGGTGATCCGGCTCAGCCGGGCCGACACGGTCGTGCGCTTGATATCGTCGAGCAGGTTCAGCCCGAGGGTCTTGCGGTCCTCGGTGACGTAGGCGAGGCCGGCCTCGATGGCGTCAGAGACGTGCCGCAGGTTCAGCGTCTTGCCGTCCTTGACGATGGTGCCGCCCACGAACGTGCCGTAGGACCGCCCGAAGAGGCTGCGCATGAGCTCGGTGCGGCCGGCTCCCATGAGGCCGGCGAACCCGACGATCTCCCCGCGCCGCACGAAGAAGCTCTCGTTCTTGCAGACCAGCCGGTCGGCCACGGCGGGGTGCCGGACGGTCCAGTCGCGCACCTCGAAGAACGTCTCGCCGATCTCGGGGGTGTGGTCGGGGAAGCGGGACTCGATGTCACGGCCGACCATGCCCCGGATGATCCGGTTCTCGTCGACCCCGTCCTCCTTGACCCGGAGGGTCTCGACGGTCTTGCCGTCGCGGATGATGGTGATCGAGTCGGAGATCTGCTCGATCTCGTTGAGCTTGTGGCTGATCATGATGCACGTCACGCCCTTGGACCGCAGCCCGGACATGAGGTCGAGCAGGTGCTGGGAGTCGCCCTCGTTGAGCGCGGCGGTGGGCTCGTCGAGGATGAGCAGCTTGACGTTCTTCGACAGGGCCTTGGCGATCTCGACGAGCTGTTGCTTGCCGACGCCGATGTCCTTGATCTTCGTGTCGGGGTTCTCGGCCAGCCCGACACGGGCGAGCAGCTCCGCTGCCCGCTCCCGGGTCGTCATCCAGTTGATGACGCCGCCGCTGGCGACCTCGTTGCCGAGGAAGATGTTCTCGGCGATCGACAGCTCAGGGATGAGCGCCAGCTCCTGGTGGATGATGACGATGCCGGCGTGCTCGCTGTCGCGGATGTTGTTGAACTCCACGACCTTGCCCTCGTAGAGGATCTCGCCGCCGTAGCTCCCGGCCGGCCATACCCCGGAGAGCACCTTCATCAGGGTCGACTTGCCGGCGCCGTTCTCCCCGCAGATCGCGTGGACCTCACCGCGGCGCACCGCCATCGAGACGTCGGACAGGGCCTTGACTCCTGGAAACTCCTTGGAGATGTCTCGCATCTCGAGGATGAGACCGTGCGGGGCCGTTCCGCCCGTGGCGGAGCGGTCACCGTCCTGGGGACGGTCGTCGATGCTCATGAGGTGGTCATCACTTCCTCGTGACGTGAGCGGGAGGGTGGGTCGGCCGGACGTGTGCCGTCCTGAGCCGGGGAGGCAGCCTGTTGATTCTGGCGCAGCACGTGATTCTTCAGGAGGGGTTCCGGGCGTTTAGCCCCGTCACAAGGCCGTAACGATCACGCCCCGCTCCGGAGACCGCGATGCCCTGTCGTTCCAGGCTGACATCGTTGTCTGACAACCAGGACACTGAACCTCACCGGTCGCCCGCCGTCAAGTCGTCGTGCGAAGGGCTGAGTCGCGACGATGGTGCGCTGAACCGTGACGAGTGGCGACCATTCACCGGTTCGCGCTTGACGATCCGCCCAGCCGTCCCGATAGTGAGCCGCGTGCCAACGTTGTCGCACGGGGCGGTCCCCGCAGGCGGGAAGGAGCCCCGGGAGGCTCGGGTCCCCTCGGATGGCGCGCCCGTCGTCGATGGCACCGGGCGGCCCACCATGGCCGACGTCGCCCATCGCGCCAGGGTCTCGATCAAGACCGTCTCCCGGGTCGTCAACGGCGAGAGCGGGGTGAGCTCCGGCACCGCCTCGCGGGTGCAGCGGGTCATCGGCGAGGTCGGGTTCCAGCGGCACGCGGGCGCCTCGATGCTGCGCAGTGGCCGCTCCGAGAGCATCGGCTTCATCACCCCTGACCTGGCGAACCCGTTCTACTCACAGCTGGCGGCGGGGATCGAGCGTGAGGCGCGCATCCGTCGGCACTTCCTGGTCAGCACCTCGTGCCAGAACTCTCCCGAGCACGAGGTGGCGCTGGTCGACGCCCTGGTCGGACGCCGGGTCGCGGGGCTCATCGTCGTGCCGGTCGCTGAGCAGCCGAGCGAGACCTTGCGCCAGGCGGCCCGGTCGGTGCCGGTGGTCTGTGTCGACCGCCCTCAACCCGGCCTGCTGGCCGACACGGTGCTGAGCGACAACGAGGGCGGTATGCGCAGTGCCGTCGAGCATCTGGCGGCCCACCGGCACGCGCGGATCGGCTTCCTCGGTGACGACGCCACCATCTGGACCGCGCGGCAGCGGCGCGCCGCCTTCGGCCGGGCCGCGACGTCGCTGGCGCTCCCGGGGCCGCTGCGGTGCGCGCTCGGGCCGTACCCTTCGGGCCAGGTCGCGGCATACCTGCTCGAGTGGACGTCCGGAGACGACCCCGTGACGGCCGTGGTGACCGGCAACAACCGGGTGACCCTGGCCGTCCTGTCGGCGATGCGCGAGCTGGGGCTGCGGCTGGGTCTGGTGGGCTACGACGACTTCGAGCTCGCCGACGTCGTCGACCCTCCGGTGACCGTCGTCCACCAGGACCCCTTGGTGCTGGGGGAGCGCGCGGTGCAGCAGGTCTTCGCCCGGCTCGCGGCGGGGTCGGGCGAGCCGGCGACCGTGGTCGTGCCGACCCGGCTCGTGGTGCGGGCGTCGGGTCGACGGACGGCGGGCGTGCTGTGATGGCCCGGTGACACCTTCCCCAGCACCGATGACCTGGCGGATCGCGGGCCTGGCCGGCCTCTTCGTCGCCTCGGGCACCCTCCACCTCCTGCGCCCGCAGGTGTTCCTCCCGATCGTGCCCCGTGAGCTGCCGGTCCGGGAGGAGCTGGTGTATGCGTCGGGGGTCGCCGAGCTGGTGTGCGCGGCCGGGCTCGCCCTGCCCGTCACCCGGGCGGCGGCCGGCTGGTCGTCGGCGGCGTTGCTCGTCGGGGTCTTCCCGGCCAACGTCCAGATGACGGTGACCGCCGTGAAGCGCTGGCGGCGCAGGCCGGACGACCGGCGCCGGCTGGCCCTGGTCGCGGGGACGGTGGCCCGGCTCCCGCTGCAGTGGAACCTCGTGCGCGTCGCCCTCAGCGCCGCCGGCCGCTGACGCGCCGCGTGGGGTGAGGCGGCAGCCCGGGGGGCGGACTCACGAACGGGCGTCACCTGGCATACGGCGACGTGGATATCCTTCCCGGGCACCATCCCCGTCCCGTTCGGAGCTCCACCGTGGCCATGCGCATGTCGTCGTTGTTCCTGCGAACCCTTCGCGAGGACCCGGCGGGCGCCGAGGTGCCGAGCCACCGGCTACTCGTGCGGGCCGGGTACATCCGCCGGGTCAGCCCCGGCATCTACACGTGGCTGCCGTTGGGGTTGAGGCTGCTGCGCAAGGTCGAGGACATCGTGCGGCAGGAGATGGACGCCATCGGCGCCCAGGAGCTGCTGTTCCCGGCCCTGCTGCCCCGTGAGCCCTACGAGGCGAGCGGCCGCTGGGCCGAGTACGGCCCCAACATCTTCCGCCTCAAGGACCGCAAGGGCGCCGACTACCTCCTCGGGCCGACCCACGAGGAGCTGTTCACCCTCGCGGTCAAGGACATGTACTCCTCCTACAAGGACCTGCCGGTCTCCCTCTACCAGATCCAGATCAAGTACCGCGACGAGGCCCGCCCCCGCGCGGGCATCCTGCGGGGCCGCGAGTTCGTCATGAAGGACTCCTACTCCTTCGACGTCGACGAGGCCGGCCTGCAGAAGAGCTACGACCTGCACCGCGAGGCCTACGTCCGGATCTTCGACCGCCTCGGCTTCCACTACGTGATCGTCGAGGCGATGGCCGGAGCCATGGGCGGCAGCAGGAGCGAGGAGTTCCTCGCCACCGCTGAGAACGGCGAGGACACCTACGTGCGCTGCCCCCACTGTGGGTATGCCGCCAACGTCGAGGCGCTGCGGGTGCCGGTGCCGCCGGCGCAGGACTGGACGAGCACCCCCGCCGCCCACGTCGAGACGACCCCCGACACCCCGACCATCGCGACGCTCGTCGACCACCTCAACGCCGCCTTCCCCCGGGGCGACCGGGCCTGGGAGGCGGGCGACACCCTCAAGAACGTCCTGCTTCACGTCGCCCACCCCGACGGGCGCACCGAGATCCTGGCCGTGGGGGTCCCCGGCGACCGTGAGGTCGACGAGAAGCGGTTGGGAGCCCAGCTGGAGCCGGCCGTCGCGACCGTCTTCGAGGACTTCGAGGGCCACCCGCTGCTGGCCAAGGGGTACATCGGGCCGGGGGTCCTCGGCGCCGACAAGCCCGCCGGCATCCGCTACCTGCTCGACCCCCGCATCGCCCCGGGCACCCGGTGGGTCACCGGCTCCGACACGGCCGGACGGCACGTCATCGACCTCGTCGCCGGACGTGACTTCACCGCGGACGGCACCATCGAGGCCGCCGAGGTGCGGGTCGGCGACATCTGCCCGAGCTGCGGGCTGCCCGACCTGCTCGCCGCTCGCGGGATCGAGATGGGCCACATCTTCCAGCTCGGCCGCAAGTATGCGGAGGCGCTCGGCCTCAAGGTCCTCGACGAGAACGGCAAGCTCGTCACCGTGATCATGGGGTCCTACGGCGTCGGCGTCTCGAGGGCCGTGGCCGCCGTGGCCGAGGGGAACCACGACGCCCTGGGCCTGTGCTGGCCGCGCGAGGTGGCGCCCGCTGACGTGCACGTCGTCGCGACGGGCAAGGACGACGCGGTGTTCCTCGCGTCCGAGGACCTGGTCCGCGGCCTGGAGGCGGGTGGGCTCGAGGTCATCTACGACGATCGCCGGCAGGTGAGCCCCGGGGTGAAGTTCAAGGACTCCGAGCTGATCGGTGTGCCCACCATCGTCGTCGTCGGCCGCGGGCTGGCCCAGGGCACGGTCGAGATCAAGGACCGGCGCTCCGGCGAGCGCCGCGAGGTGGCGATCGACTCTGCCGTGGCCGAGGTGTTGGCCGAGGTCCGGGGCACTTCGGACTCGGGGCCGTGACCGGCAACACCGACGGGGGACGGGCCGGAGGGGTCGCCGGGGTCATCTTCGACTGGGGCGGCACCATCACGCCCTGGCACAGCGTGGACCTCGACGAGCAGTGGCGGGTCTTCGCGCGCGAGTTCCATCTCGACGAGCAGGACCCCGCGCTGGTCGACGACCTGGCGCGGCGGATCTGGGCCGCCGAGAGCGCCGGCTGGCTGCGCGGTCGGCACGACGGGGCGTCGGCGCGGATCGAGGAGATCCTCGCCGAGGCGGGCATCGTGGCCGACGACCCCCGCGCGGTGGCCGGCCAGCAGGCCTACCACGAGTTCTGGGAGCCTCACACGTGGACCGACCCTCAGATCCGACCCCTGTGGGAGGGCTTGCACGACAAGGGAATCCGTGTCGGTGTTCTCTCCAACACCATCTGGTCCCGTGACTACCACCGCGGCCTCTTCGCGCGCGACGGCGTGCTCGATCTCGTC
>JALZBI010000021.1 GCA_030947565.1 Actinomycetota bacterium | reverse complement strand
TGGTCGACCTCAACCGACAGTCGCTGGACCGGGTGGTGCCCGACATCCAGATCGCCAAGCTTCAAGGGATGTTCGCGGCCGCGGGATGGCAGGTCGTCGTGCTCAAGTGGGGCCGGCTCATCTCGGAGGTCTTCACCCAGCCCGGTGGCGAGCTGCTCCGGAGACGGCTGGAGGGCATGCCGAACGAGGAGTACCAGCGGATGCTGCGGGTCGACTCCGCTCACCTCGCCGAGCGGATCGTGACCGACTCCGAGGCCGGACCGGAAGCCGATGCGCTGCGCGACCTCGTGACCGGTATGCCCCCCGCCGAGCTGGCGGCGGCGGTTCGCGATCTTGGAGGGCACGACCTCGGTCTGCTCGTCGACACCTTCACCACGGTGGCGGCCGACCGCCCGACCGTGGTGTTCGCCTACACGGTCAAGGGCCGCGGGCTGCCGACCGAGGGCCATCCGAACAACCACTCGGCCCTGCTCACCGGCGACCAGATGAACGTCCTGGCCGCCGGCTCCGGTGTGGAGCTCAGCAACCCGTGGCAGCGGTTCCCGGCGGACAGCACAGCCGGTCGGCTCTGTGAGGAGCGCCGCACCGCGCTGCGACGTGAGCCCGTCATGCATACGACGCCGCTGGACGTTCCCACGTCGCTGGGCCACGCCCACCGCAAGCCGATCTCGACGCAGGCCGCCCTCGGGCGGCTGCTGGCCGACCTTCCTCGCGACGCCCCAGAAACAGCAGCGCGCGTGGTCACCTGCTCCCCCGACGTGGCGTCGTCGACCAACCTCGGCGGCTGGATCAACAAGACGGGGGTCTGGTCGGTCTCCGACCGACGCGACTGGTTCGCCGACGACACGCAGCGGGTGCTGCGCTGGCACGAGGTGACCAACGGCCAGCACATCGAGCTCGGAATCGCCGAGGTCAACCTCGTCTCCCTGCTCGGGGAGCTCGGCGCCACCTGGTCACGATGGGGAGAACGGCTCATCCCGATCGCCACGCTGTACGACCCCTTCGTCTCCAGGGCACTGGAGCCATGGTCGTACGGAATGTATGCGGGCGGACAGTCGATCCTCGTTGGCACCCCCTCGGGGGTGACCCTCGCGCCCGAAGGCGGGGCCCACCAGTCGATCACCACACCGTCGATCGGGCTCGAACAGCCGGGATGCGTGGCCTGGGAGCCGGCCTTCGCTCCGGACCTGGAGTGGTGCCTCCTGCACGCGATGGCGCAGGTCGGTGTCGAGGGCGGCACCTCGGCCTACTTCCGCCTCTCGACGCGGCCCATCGACCCTGACCTCGCTCAGCTGCCGGATGACCCGGCTCCGCGTGAGCGGCGTCGGCGACAGGCGATCGCGGGCGGCTACCGGCTTCCGGTCGACCACGCCGTGGCCGAGGAAGACATCACGCTCGTCGGCGTCGGCACGATCATGCCCGAGGTCATCCGAGCCGCGAACTCTCTCGAGATGCACGGAGTTCACGCGGGGGTCATCTGCCTGACCAGTCCGGATCTGGTCTTCCGGTCGTTCCAGCAACGTGGCACCCGGGTTGGGGGCGTGGGCGGCGGGATCCTCGACGAGCTTCTGCCGCTGAAGCACCGGGTGCCACTGGTGACTGTCCTCGACGGTCACCCCCACACGCTCGCCTTCCTCGGCGCCGCCCGGGGCGACCGGATCCGCTGCCTTGGGGTCACCGAGTTCGGCCAGTCCTCAAGCCTCGACGATGCCCACCGGTTGCACGGCATCGACACCGACGCCATCACCGACGCCGCCCTCACCCTCCTCGGCCGCTAGGAGGCTCCCACCACATGGACCACCGCATCGTCATGAGCCACTTCCGGCAACGGGGGGTGGCGGCATGACCCCGACCGAGAACCACCGGAGGGTGCCGGTCCTGGTCTGCGGCGGTGGGCCGGTCGGGCTCGCCCTGGCCGTGGAGCTGGGATTGCGCGGCATACCGTGCCTCGTCATCGAGCCTCGGCGGCAGCCCACGCGGCTGCGGCCGAGGGGGAAGACGTTGAACACCCGTACGTTGGAACACTTCCGACGATGGGGTATCGCTGGGCGGGTTCGCGCCGCCGCCCCGCTCCCGCCGTCGTGGTCCCAGGACGTGTCGTTCTGCACCACCCTGCTCGGGACCGAGATCACCCGGTTCCACGGTGTCCTAGGTCTGCAGGACATCGGGGTGTCCCCCGAGCTGGGCCAACAGCTGCCCCAATACGTCACCGAAGACGTTCTGCGAGAGGTGGCCGTCGAGCTGGCACCCGTCGAGCTGCGCCTGGGATCGCGCGTGACCGGTGTCCATCCCGAGGCCGACAGCGTCTCGGTGTCCGTCGTCGACTCCGACGGCAACACGCAGAATGTGGTCGCTGACTTCGTCGTCGGCGCTGACGGCGCCCGCAGCGTGGTGCGCGAGAGCATCGGCGCGGCCTATGTCGGCGCGCAGGCACTGCGGCCGAACACCGGTGTGGTCTTCCGGTGCGACGACCTCGCCTCCATGGTGCCGCGCCGGCCAGCCGTGCAGACGTGGGTCATCAACGACGAGACCCCGGGCATGCTCGGACCGGTCGACCGGAACGGGCTGTGGTGGCTCATCGCCTTCGGCGTCGACGGGACCTCCCCGGACCTCGATCCGCGCCGCCTGGTCACCGGCGCCGTCGGGCGGGACCTGCCTGTCGACATCGTGAGCACCGACCCCTGGGTGGCGCGGATGGAACTGGTCGATCGGTGCCGCGCCGGACGGGTCTTCCTCGTCGGGGATGCGGCCCATCTGAACCCGCCGTTCGGCGGTCATGGCCTCAACACCGGGATCGGCGACGCTGTCGACCTGGGTTGGAAGCTCGCGGCGACCATCGACGGCTGGGCGGGGCCTGGAGTGCTGGACGCCTACTCGGCCGAGCGGGTTCCTTTGCACCGCCGGGTCATCGACGAGGCGGCCGCCAACATGTCGACCCTCTCCCCCGAGCTTCTCGGCGACGACCTGACGGACCCAGGGGCGCGGGGCGAGGAGGCGCGGGCACGAGCGGCCGTCCGGATCCAGGACACCAAGTCCCAGGAGTTCTTCAGCCTCGACCTCGTCCTCGGCCACCGATACGACGGCTCACCGATCATCCCGGCCGCGACGACCGACCAGGCCGGCCCCTGGCAGTCGGCTGCCGTCCCAGGTCGCCGGCTCCCCCACGTCTGGCTCGAACCCGACCGGTCGACCCTCGACCTCGTACGCCTCGACCACGTCGTGCTCTCCGGCCCAGACACCCAGCTCGATCCACTGCGCGCCGCAGCCGTCGACCAGCACATGCCCCTCGACGTCCAACGGGTCCCTTCCGACGTCATGGCCGGCCTCGGAGCCGACTGGGTCGTCGTTCGCCCGGACCACATCGTGGCCGCTGTCGGGACCGGCGAGCCGCCAGGCCGCGACCTGGTCACCACCCTCTCCGGACACGCCAACTCCATCACACCCACCCCCCGCGAAGAGGAAAGCGCATGCCAGCACTCATTCTCGGAGCCACCGGCAACGTCGGACCGCACGTGGTCGCCGAGCTCATCGCCGCCGGCGAACGACCCCGCGTCCTCGTCCGTGCCGGCGACCGTGCGCGGGAGCTCTTCGGCGACACCGTCGACGTGGTGTCCGGCGACGTGACCGCACCTGGCGTGGTGGAGGACGCCGCCGAGGGGATGGACTCGATCTTCCTGCTGTCGCCGCACAGCTTCGAGATGGCCGACCTGCAGCTCGGTGTCATCCGTGCCGTGCGACGCCGTGACATCCGCATCGTCAAGCTGTCCGGCACGAGCTCCGCCATCACGCCCGACGGACCGCACGCCTGCCGGCAGCACTGGGAGGTCGAGCGGGTTCTCGCGGACAGCGGCCAGCCGTACGTCATCCTGCGCCCCAACTCGTTCATGCAGGTCCTCATCGGACGGCTCATGCTCCCGGCGCTCGAGGCGACCGGAACAGTGACGAACCCCATCGGCGAGGCGGGGATCAGCCTCGTCGATGCTCGCGACGTCGGCGCCGTCGCCGCCCGCGTCCTCACCGACCACCGCTGGGACGGTCAGACGCTGTTGCTGACCGGACCTCGGGCCGTCACATACGCCGAGGTCGCCACCTGGGTGAGCGACCGGCTCGGCAAGCCCATCAGGGTCGTCGACGTCACGTCGGCAGAGGTCCGAGCCGGTCTCGTCGCGCGGGGAACCGAGGAGTGGGAAGCCGATCACTTCGCCGAGATGTACGACCTGTTCAGCGCCGGCGAGTCCGAGTTCGTGACCGACACGGTCGAGCAGGTCACCCAGCGTCCCGCGCGAACCGTCGAGGCGTTCCTCGACGAGGTGCTGCAGTCGGCGGGAGCCGGCCGATGAGCGCGTGCCTGCCTTGTGACCTCGAGTCGGCGGCGGCTGAGGCCGTCGTGTACCGAGACGCCGACTGGGCCTGCGAAGTCGCCGAGGGCTACGACGTACCGGGCTGGTACATCCTGCGCGTCCGACGGCACGCCGAGGGTTGGGACGCGCTCAGTCCCTCGGAGGCAAGCGGGTTCGGAAAGGTCTCCCAATGTGTTGCTCGAGCGATGCAGGCGGTGACCGGTGCCCCCACCGTCTACTTCCTCAGCTTCGGGGAGAACTACGCCCACCTGCACTTCCTGCTCATCGCCCGACCCGCGGACCTCGCCCCGGAACTGAGGGGCGCCGCGATCCTCAGCCTGCGGGACCAACATCGCGACCAGCCCGCAGCCCTCGCCTCCGCCGCAGCCGTGCGCCAGGCCCTCACCTCCGACTGAACCCGACCACCCACACGAAAGGGACGACGATGTCCACCTCCACGCACACCCACGGCGACCGCACCTACACCGGCCGCACCAACACCGCCGACGGCTTCGTAGCGAGTCCTGGCGCGCCACTGATCGTCGCCCTCCACGGCGGCACCTACTCATCGATGTACTTCGACATCCCCGGCTACTCGCTGCTCGACCGCGCGGCGAGCCGAGGCATACCGGTGATCGCGCTCGACCGCCCCAACTACGGCGGTTCCACTCCCCTCGAGACGGACGACTCGATCATCCTCGCCAACGCCGACGAGCTCACCGAAGCTATCGGGTCCATCTGGGCTGACCACGGCGGTCAGGCGCCTGGCGTCGTACTCCTCGGCCACTCGATCGGCGGCGCGGTCGCCACCGCCATCGCCGCCGCGCAACCCTCCTGGCCGCTCGTCGGCCTCGCCCTGTCCGGATGTCTCGTCCGCGTGCCGCAGGAGTCTCGCGGAGCTTGGGAGGCACTCCCGCCGATCCCCATGATCGACCTGCCCGTCCCGATGAAGGACCAGGTGATGTTCGGACCGGTCGGCACCTACGCGGACGACATGCCCGCCGCCAGCCACCCCTCCAACACACCCGTGCCGAAGGCGGAGCTCCTCGACATCACCGGCGGGTGGCTCGAACGCCGTGCCGACGTCTGCGGGAGGGTCACGGTCCCCGTCCACCACCGTCAGGGAGAGTTCGACGCACTCTGGGTCACGAACCAGGACGAGATCGACGAGTTCCGTAGCGGGTTCGGCGCATCGGAGTCAGTCGACACCGCCCTTCAGCCCGGCAGCGGACACTGCATCGACTTCCACCTCCCGAGCGAGCGGTTTCAGACTTCGCAGCTCGACTTCGCACAGCAGTGCGCGAAGGCCTCGGTGGCCTGAGCACCATGACGACCACCGTGCTCCGAAACGTCCGGCTCTTCGACGGCGACGCGTTCGGTGACCCCGAAGTGCTCGCGTTCGACGACGGCCTGATCACGGCGATGCACGATGATCACGACGAGGCCGACGACGTCATCGACGGGAGCGGGGGATTTCTCCTCCCCGGCTTCATCGACTGTCACGTCCACCTGTACGGCCCGGAGACCCTGACAGCGCTCGCGACGTACGGGGTCACGACGGCGCTCGACATGAGCTCACCCGCACCGCTGGTCCGCGCGCTGCGTGGTCGACCCGGGGTGACGGACATCCGCAGCGGGATGATGGCCTTGACCTCCCCCGCAAGCGCCCACGCCCAACGGATGAAGGACATCCCCGCCGCGCGCGAGGCCCTCGTCGAGGACATCACGGCGGTGCCCGCCGCCGTGACGAGGCGCGTGGAGCAAGGGGCCGACTACATCAAGGTGGTCATCGACCTCCCCGGCTTCGACCAAGTCACGGTCGACGCGATCGTCGCGGAGGCGCACCGGCATGGCCTGAAGGCCGTCGCTCACGCCTCACGCTCCGACGCCGTCGAGATGGCTCAGCGTGCCGGTTTCGACGTGCTGACCCACGTACCGCTGGATCGGCCCATCGACGACGAGCAGGCCGTTGCGCTGGCCGCGACCGGCGTCATCGTCGTACCCACACTCACCATGATGAAGGCCATCGTGGAGCGGCTCGCCGGCACCGGAGGTCCCGGCCCGCGGTACGAACCGGCGGCGGACAGCGTCACCGCTCTCCATCGGGCTGGCGTCACCGTCCTGGTCGGCACCGATGCGAACCAGACACCCGCCGCGCCCGCCTCACCGCCGATGGGCGCCAGCCTCCACGATGAGCTGGCTCTGCTCGTGGCCGCCGGCCTCACCCCGGCCGAAGCGCTCCGCGCGGCCACCTCGGCTGCCGCCGACCATTTCGACCTGCCCGATCGTGGGCGCCTGGCCGCCGGGCTGCGGGCCGACCTGGTCCTGCTCGAACGCGACCCCACATCGGACATCGACGCCACGCGGAGCATCCGTGGAGTCTGGATCGCGGGCGAACCGGTGGTCGAGCTCCCGTGATCCTCGTGACTGCTGCCGCGGGCAACCAAGGGCAGCACCTCGTCCCCAAGCTGGTTCGAGCCGGCGAACGGGTTCGCGCCAACGTCAGGTCGGAGGCCTCGGCCGAACGCCTGCGCACCCTGGGGGTCGACGACGTCGTCGTCGGAGACCTCGCCGAACCCGCCGTGCAGCGGAGCTGCGTGCGCGATGTCGAGAAGATCTACCACGTCGGTGCGACCCTCAGCCCGGGTGAGCGGTCCATGGGTCTCGGGCTCGTCGACGCGGCCCGAGCCGAGGGCGTCCAGCATTTCGTGTTGAGCTCGGTTCTGCACTCCATCGTGACCGACCTGGTCCAGCACACGATCAAACGCGACATCGAGGAGCATCTGCTCGCGTCGGACTTGGAGTTCACCATCCTCCAGCCGTCGAACTACATGCTGCCTCTCAAGCTGCGACCCGCCTTCACCCACAACGTGTTCGAGCTGTCGTGGTCCCTTACCCGTCGGCAGTCGTTGGTCGACCTCGACGACGTCACCGACGTCGCCCTGATGACCCTGACCGACAGCGCCCGGCACGCGGCGGCGACCTACGAGCTCGTCGCTCCCGGGCGGTATACCGCATACGAGCTGGGCGAGATCGTGTCACGAGTCATGGCCCACCCTGTTGACGTACGCCAGATCGACGCCGAGACGTATGCCCGGGCGTGGCTCGGCGATCGAGACCAGGCTGAGGCGAGTCACGAGCTGTCGGTGCTCCGCTCGATCAGTACGCGCTACAGCGCCCACGACTTTGTCGGGAACGCCAACGTCCTTACCTGGCTACTGGGACGGCAGCCGACCTCCTTCGAGGAGTTCGTCCGTCGCGAGTGGGACTCGCACCTCACCCATCCCGATGGTCAAGCCCGATGAGGCTGAACGGACGAACCGTCCTCGTCACCGGCGGCGGGAGCGGCATCGGTCGAGGGCTGGCCGAGGCGTTGCACGCCCTGGGAAACACCGTCATCGTCGCGGGCCGGCGTGCCGACCACTTGGAGGCCGTTGCGGCCGCCCATCCCGGCATCCGCCCGATGGCGTTGGACATCACCGACCCCAGCAGCATCGCGCGCGTCGCCCGCGACGTCGTCCAAAGCCACCCCGAGCTCGACGTGCTCATCAACAACGCGGGCGTGATGCTCGACACCGACCTCACCAGGCCGGTGGTCGACGAGGATCTCACGCGTACCGTCGCGACGAACCTCCTCGGCCCGATCCGGCTGGTCTCCGCCCTCATCGACCATCTGAGCGCCGTGCCCTCGGCGGCCATCGTCAACGTGAGCTCGATGCTCGCCTACGCGCCACTCGCCCGGGCGCCGCTGTACTCCGCCACGAAGTCCGGCCTGCACTCGTACACCCTCTCCCTGCGCCACCAGCTCCGGGCCGGAAACATCGAGGTGATCGAGATCGCCCCACCCTTCACCAGCACTGCCCTTCAGCCGGTCAACCTCACCGACCCCCGGGCGATGCCGCTCGACGCGTTCATCCGAGAGACCGTCGCAGCGCTGGAAACAGGCGAGCCCGAGGCTTACGTGACCTCCGCGCGACAACGCCGCGACGCCCAGCGGACCGGAGACGTCGCAGCCACCCAACGCCTGAACGAGCTCATGGGTTAGCTGGCCGGGCCGTACGCTTGCTGTTATCACATATATCGTCTAGCGTTGGCGAACCTGATCAGAGTCGATCCACCCGAGGAGCTGCCATGACGGCACAGACCGATCTAAGCCGGGACGAGATCATCGCTCGCAACCTCGAGGCAGTCGAGGTCCACTTCCACAACGAGAACGTCGACAGCATCGACGAGGCGATCTCCGTCTACACCGACGACATCGTGTGGGAGGTTCCGGCGCGAGGCCTCGTGCTTCGCAACGTCGAGGATGTCAAGCAGGAGTACCTCAAGATCTTCGGCTCGATGATGATCCACAAGATCACCAACCTGCACCGGTTCGCCACCGAGGAGTGGGTGTTCGACGACAGCATCTTCGAGTGGACGATGACTGGCGACGGCTTCCGCAACGCGCCGTTCCCGCCCGGCACGACCTGCAGCATCCGTCTCCTGCACGCCTTCCAGATGCGTGACGGGCTCATATGTCGCGAGCACGGCTACGAGATCTGGCGGGACATCAACGACACCGTGCGCGTCAACGATGACATCCCCGCCAACGCCCGGGTCGAGGTGTTCGACTGACCGCTCGCCGGTGTCGCGTGGCGCATGTGCCTCTACGATCCGCGGGCGATCAATCCCTCCCCGTCGAGGGCGGCAGGTCACGACTGTGTTGCGAGACGATCTGCAGGTGTATGACGGTCGCGGAGACGGCGAGGGTCGGACCGCCCGGCCTGGGTAGGCGGTCGCCCCACGACCGCCGTTGGAGGCCCAAGCGTGCGACCCGAGCACCAGAAGGAGCCCCATCGTCACCGTCATCGATACGCTCGCGCCTGGACCCCAAGGCTGAAGGGGCACAGCCTGACTCACCACCACTTTGAGCTTGGCCGAGCGGGCCATCAAAGGCACGGACATGACCCGGGAGAGCTTCCCGAGGCGGTGGGACTAGCGAGGTAAGTAAGCCCATCGCGGGTAGCTGGCCGGCACGAGGCGAGCTTGTCAGCCCGACTGTTGAGAAGCTAGGGCCACCGTGCCACCCAGGGGGAGGAACAGCATGACCCGGTGCGGGAGCGCGTCCGCACGCACCGCGGTCGGACTGAGGGCCAGATGTGTGCCTCAGCATTATTGGGGTCGCGCGGTTGAACGCGCGGCGGCGAGTTGCGTCTCGACGCTGGTCGGGGCGGCGGCGAGTCGGCCCACCGGCGGCGTTGGCCCGCGCTCAGGTGGGCTCAGGCCTGCGGTGTGGCCACTGCGTGTCCGTTGGCGGCGGCAGGCGCGTCGGCAAGCTGCGGATCGGGCGCGTGCGGGAGGCCGGGCTGCAGGTCGTGCACGCCGTGGTCGGTGGCGCGTTCAAGGAACCGCAGGAGCTCGACCGGGAACGGCATGACGAGCGTGCTGTTCTTCTCGGCGGCCACCTCGGCAACGGTTTGAAGCAGCCGCAGCTGCAGGGCCGCTGGGTCGGCCGACATGGTCGCGGCCGCCTGCGCGAGCTTTTTGGACGCCTGGTACTCGCCGTCGGCGGAGATGACCCGGGCGCGGCGCTCCCGCTCGGCCTCGGCCTGCCGGGACATCGAGCGCTTCATCGACTCCGGCAGGGTCACGTCCTTGACCTCCACGCGCTCGACCTTGACACCCCAGGGGACCTCGGACGGCGCGTCGATGATTTCGGTCAGCTCGGTGCCAAGCTTCTCGCGGTTGGAGAGCAGGTCGTCGAGGTCGGCCTTGCCGATGACCGAGCGCAGGGAGGTCTGGGCCAGCTGCGAGATGGCGAACTGGTAGTTCTGGACGTTGACCGCGGCCTTGACAGCGTCGACGACCCGGAAGTAGACGACGGCATCGACCCGCACCGAGACGTTGTCGCCGGTGATGCAGTCCTGGGCGGGCACGGACAGGGTCATGACCTGCCGGTTGACCTTGAGCATTCGGTCGACGAGAGGCACCAGCAGGGTCAAGCCCGGACCGCGCGGTGGGTCTTGGACCCTGCCGAGCCGGAATACGACGCCCTGTTCGTACTGCTGGACCACACGGAAAGTCGTCACCGCCGCCACCAGAGCAACGACGAGAAGGATAACGACGGCAATAAGAAGGGCTGAGACGGTCATGCGGACCACCCGATTACGTGAGCACGGGGGCCGGCGGCGACGCTGATGTCGGGCTCGAGAAGTCCTCGTCCATCGACTGTACGCCGCTGCCGCCAAGTCCCTACCCACCCATTGGATACCGCGGACCAGGAACGCGACCCATCCGGCGCCAAGCATGAGGGCCGGTCGGGAAGATGCGGACATTCGACCGCCAGAGCCTGCACCGTCAAGACCCCGCCTCGCGGCCATGGCGCACCGCAACCCGCTCACGGTCGTGCCGCCCACGCGGCTGGACCATCGCCGGTACGTATAGGTCCCATTGACGCGGTCATCACCTGCAGGCCTGCACCCACCGCCACCGCCATCAGGCGGGGGCGCCGCCGACTTGCTCGCCACGTTCGCGGATTCAGTCCACAGCTCGGGCGACTGCCTCGAACCCGACGCCGTAGCGGAAAGGTGTCAGCGGGGGCAGCGGTGCGCACCGGTACCTGCTCAACGTCGCCGTCCGGTGCCTTGAAGCCATCGCGGGGCCAGCTACGGCGGACCCGGTGGGCCCATCTTGGATCTCGACCTTGCTCGGATGGTTTCCTATGCCGACCGCACGGCCATCTAATCCACCCCGCAGCAGCCCGAGCAGTTCGAACGCGTCAAGGGGACCGTCGACCCAGGTCTTAGCCGTAAACCACCGAGGCTGGCCCGACGAAGGTCCCGTACTACGTGCCCACCGCCACACCATGTGGCTGCCCTACCTCTGGACGTTCCGCACCGAGAGTTCGACGTCCAGCACGCCGGATGAGGGCGCGTCAGCAGAGTTCCCACCCAGCCCGGGAGAGTTGGTGATGCCCCGCACCGTGCCGTGTCTTGCGCCAGTGTCCTCACACCAGCAGAGAGCACGTTCGCGACCCCCGAAGCAGTGGTCGCGATTCCGCTTCTAGATGGGACCACCAGATCCCGGTCTGAGGGCACGGCTGCCGACGCCGGAGGGGTGAGCGTGGCTGCTTTCGCGGAGTGACGCACGTCTGCAACGGAAGCCCGGCGGCGGTCGACAGCGCGCTGGCCGCCCCGCTTAACCTCGATCCACCGATGATCTCCCAGGCAAAGTGCGGCGGTCGGGTGGCAGAGCGGCAGATGCCGGTGACAGCTGGTCCTTGGTGACGACGGATGGCGTTCTTGTACCCGTGGAACGGATCCAAGGTGGCGATCTCAACGCCGGCCTTGAACGCCTCCCCCCGCTGTTGCAGCCAGCCGCGGTACGTCTCGCCGAGCTGACCGGGATGGTCGACCTGACCCGAGACGCCAACGATGACAACAGAGCTCGGCTGCTTGACCTGGTCCCCGGCCGCTCCCTCCGGGCCCCGGCCGCCGGCCTGCGACCGGCTTGCTCGACACGTGATGCCACACGTGCTCCCCCGCAAGCGGGGGACCCCCAATCCACCCCCAGGATGGCCACACCGTCGAATCATGAAGCATCCTGGTCGGCCGCCTCCAGCAGGGGCTTGATCGACTCCCACACCGTCCGCCATCCGGTCCCCAGCTGCCGTCAGACCCCGTTGACCCCGGGTCGACCCATCGCCGGCGCGTCAACCAGCCGCACCTCGACCCGGCCGTGAGCATGGGCCACGACCCCGCACGACCGGCACCCCATCGATGCCGCCGCCGACTCCACCGTGATCGTCAACCCACCACCGTCGTCACGCTCCACCGCGGTCACATGCAGTCCGCCCAGGCCCACCAGCAGGTCGCACCGGTCGCAGTAGCCACCGGGAGTACGGCAGCACAACGTAGGCTCACGCAACGTCTGGGGGTGCCCCCTCTGGGGGAGGTCCTTGAGGTCAGGAGAGGGAGAAGTCCTCTGATCCTCGGGGACCTCGACCCATCCCAAGCCTCATCCAGCCACTCGGCGCGCCGCGCTCACCCCACACTCAACGGCGAAGAGCCTGTTTACGTCTAAGACCAGTATCTGTGGTCCGGGAAGGTCGGCGCCCTCTTCGTCAATGCCCCTGCACCGCCACCCAGGTTGACACCTCATCGCGTTCTGCCCCTGTCTCCCGACCAGGACGGCAGAATCTCGATGCCGCCCCATCTCCTCAGCCGGCAGCGTCTCATCGACGACCTGAACACCCCAGGCCCGGGCCGGGTCGGCGGGGACCCGTCTCACCAGGATGTCGGGGCCGTCGGACGCAGAGGCCTAGGTGGAAGGCGGCATGTCAGCGCGCTCTCAGCCCGCCGCGCCTAGGGTCGCCGCGTGGACATCGGACGCATCCCGCCTGTCCCGTTCGCTGCTGCCCGTCATCGGCGCGTCCCTTCCGGGCCGTGCTGGTCGTCCCGCTCGAGTTCCAGGCCTTGGTCGAGGATCTCCCGGGCGACCTCGCTGGCGGTGGCCCCGGTGGCGACCGCATGGGCCCGCAGCCGCGCTAACGCCTCAGGGGCGTCTACGTCGAGCTGGGCGATCAGGATCCCGGTGGCCTTGTACACCTCGACCCGGTCCATCTCCATCGGTGGTTCTGACCCGCCCTGATCCGTCGAGTCCCCCCGAGGGCGACCGCCGTCGATGTCGTCGAGGTCGTCGCTGTCGATGTCGTCGCGATCTATGTCGTCGCTGTTGGTGTCGTGGGCGTCTTGTTCGTCGTTGACCTGGTTCATCAGCGCCAGCAGCGGCAGCACCGCTAGCTCGGCCGCCAGCATCCCCCCGGCCAGCTCGTCCCCCTGCAGCGGGCCGGGCCGGAGCCGGAACAGGTCGAGGACGCCGATGCAGGCGGAGGTCAGCCGGACCGGCAGCGCGAACACCGCGCCGATCCCGTCGCCGAGGACGGCCTCGGTGTAGGCGGGCCAGCGGTGTTCGGCGGCGGTGTCAAGGTCTGGCGCGTACACCACAGCGTCGGCGGCGGTGGCGTCCAGGCAGGGCCCTTCACCGAAGGTGAACTGGTACTCGTCCAAGCGGCGGCTGGCCTCGCTGCTGGAGCCGTATGTCCCTTGCGAAGCCCCGTCGAAGACCACCGAGATAGCCGCGCCGTCCACGCCCAGCAGGTCGACACAGGCGTTGCACAACTGGTCGGCGGTAGCCAGCCCCGACGGGGCACTGGCGATGGCCGCCCCCAGCTCGGCCCGCATCCGTGCCAGGGTCGGTCTCCCGTCAGCCTTACCCGCTGCCAAACGGCCACGGCCCCAATTTGGCGCGTACCCCGGCGGGCGGGAGAGCCGCGACGGGGGTTCACTGGTCGGCGTGGATCCAGTCGTAGACATAGGTCAACCGCGTCCAGCAAGGTCCCCGGTACGCACCAGACCCGCGGCGATGTCGCGCAGCTTACGGTTGGCGTCTTGGCTCGCCCGCACCACCAACTGGAACGCGCCGTCCGCGGTCACCGTGTGCCGCTCGATCAGGATCCCCTGCGCCTGCCCGATGACGGTGCGGGCCGCCATACCCTCTGCCAGCTGCTCCACCTGGACGGCGAGGTCGACCGGTGCGCCGCCCCGGTCGGGACGTGGCCGCTGCCCCACCACAGACGCCACCACCACCGACGGGTCACACAGTCGCGGCGGGTCACACGGATGCGGTGGATGCGGTGGATGCGGTGGATGCGGTGGATGCGGTGGATGCGGTTCCATGCGCTCTTTCGG
>JALZBI010000170.1 GCA_030947565.1 Actinomycetota bacterium | reverse complement strand
CCGGAGCCGGCGGCGCGGAGGGACGACCGTTCGTCGCCGTCGCCGTCGCCGTCGCCGTCGCCGTCGCCGCCGTCGCGCTCGGGGTGCCGGCGCCGTTGGCCCCCTTGGGCGCAGGGGCCCCGTTACCGGAGGGGTCGTCGGGGGTGTAGTCGGCGAAGAACTCCCACCACCCCCGGTCGACCGAGTCCTTGTCGGCGAGGTACTGCTGATACAGGTCGTCCACGAACCACTCGTTCGGGCCGAAGGCGGTCAGCGGGTCGTCGGTCCGGGTGGTCCGGGGGTCAGCCACGGGGGAAACGCCTCTTTCGTCACGCCATCGATGACAGTCGCGCGGATTGGTTGTGACCGACGAGCACGCACCTTCGACAAGCACGAGCCCCCGGCTGCCCACGCGAACACCGACACCGAGTCTAGACCCGGGGCCTCCGGCCCACCGACCGGGCGGGGATCGCGATACTGCGCGTCAGCTGATGTCGCGCCGCACGGTGAGCCAGCTGCCGACCCCAGCCATCACCGCGGCATACGCAGCGAGCACCAGAGCACCGGCCCACCACGTGAGCTCCTGCGCGTTCCCCTGCGTTGCCCCCGCCGTGATGGCCGAGGTGGCCCGGCTCGGGAAGTAGGGCGCGATGCCCTCGCCCCACGACTGGAAGGAGAAGATCAACGACACGATGGGGTCGACGATGAAGGCGACGCCGATGGTGATCAGGAGCGACGCGACCTGGTTGGGGATGAGGATGCCCGCGCCCAGCCCGATCAGCGCCCACAGACCCAGCACGAGCAGGCTCAGCGCCAGCGTCCGCACGATCGACGAGTCGGGAAAGGGCGCGAAGCCCTTGGCGGCGATGATCGTCGCCCCGACGCTGACGGAGCCGACCAGGGAGATCGCCCCGTAGAGCGCTCCGATGCCCAGCAGCGCGATGATCTTGGCGACCATCACCCGGGTGCGTCTGGGTATCGCGAGGAAGGTCGACGTCACCGTCTTGTGCCGGTACTCCGCGCCGATCGTCATGATGCCGATGGCGAGGGTCAGCAGGTAACCGACGTTGAGTCCGCCCGTGTAGACGGACCGGACCAGAGCGGGGTCGGCCAGCGTCTGAGCGGGCTGACCCGGTTGCGGCGGCCCGCTGGCGCCGAGGAACGCGGTGAGGGCGGCGAAGCCCGCGCCGAGCAGGAAGACGCCGATGGCCATGCCCCACCACAGGCGGGTCGTGAAGAACTTGCGCAGCTCGGCGGCGACGGCGCGGGTCATGACCGGGCCCCCTCGACGTCGGGGCGGGTATGCGGGGTGTTCGGACCGCTCGGACCGCTCGGACCGCTCGGACCGCCCGGACTGCCCGGGGTGCCGTCCGGCGGGAGGCCCTCGAGGTTGCGGTTGCGGTTCTCGGGGGAGCTGGTGAGGGTGAAGTAGAGCGACTCGAGGTCACTGCTCAGGTCGCGCAGCTCGTGCAGGGCCACCCCGGCACGAAGCGCGACATCGCCGATGCGGGCCATCTGGTCGGTCGGCACCCGGAGGCCGTCCGTCCCGTCCGGTTGGGACACCATGCCGGCCGCGATGAGCGCGCTGGCCAGCTCGTCGCGCTGTGGGGAGCGCACCAGCGCCGTCGGCTCGCCCCGAAGCGCGGAGATGGGGCCCTGCGCGACGCTGCGACCGTTGGCGATGATGACGACGTCGTCGACCGTCTGGGCCACCTCCTGGAGCAGGTGGCTGGAGATGAGCACCGTCTTGCCCTCGCCGGACAGGTGGCGGAGAAAACCGCGCAGCCACCGGATGCCCTCGGGGTCGAGCCCGTTGGCCGGCTCGTCGAGGATGACCGCGCGAGGGTCACCGAGCAGGGCGGCCGCGAGGCCGAGCCGCTGTCGCATACCCATCGAGTAACCCCCGGCCCGCTTGCGCGCCGCCGCCGGGATGCCCACGAGCTCGAGCATCTCGTCGACCCGGCGGTCGGGGATACCGCTCGTCGTCGCCAGCACCCGGAGGTGGTCCCGGCCACTGCGCCCGGGGTGGAAGCTGGTCGACTCCAACGCCGATCCCACCACCAGGAGAGGGTCCTGGATGTCGTGGTATGCCGCCCCGCCGATCGTCGCGGTGCCGGCCGTGGGCCGCACGAGCCCGAGCAGCATGCGGAGCGTGGTCGTCTTGCCGGCGCCGTTGGGTCCGAGGAAGCCGGTGATGCGGCCCGGCTCGACGACGAAGTCGAGGTCCTGGACGGCCGTGAAGTCGCCGAAGCGCTTGGTGAGGCCGCGCACCTCGATGCGCGCGCCAGGCCGGTCGGTCTGCGTACCGTCGGCGCGGCGAGCGGGCGCCGCCGACGGCGTCATGGAAGGTCCCCGGTAGGTCTCATGGGACGATCAAACCAGCGCGGCGGCCCTCGGGGGTTTGGCGCCGGGGCGTTTCGGGGAGGGATCAGGGTGCGGTCAGGGGCATACCCCAGGGCTCCGGGGCTGTTTCGGACCCCGGCCCGCGCCTCGTCGCGACCGCTCAGCAACCGGTGACGTCCGCCGCTCTCCTTAGGATGGACGAACTATGACCGGCTGGTTGCTCGTGCTCGCCGCCGTGGCCCTGACGGCGGGCACCGCGCTGTTCGTCACGGCTGAGTTCGCCCTGGTGGCCCTCGACCGTCCGACGGTGCAGCAGGCCATCAACGAGGGCGACGAGCGCGCCAGCACGGTGTTGCGCTCGCTGAAGCAGCTCTCGACCCAGCTCTCGGCGGCCCAGGTCGGCATCACCGTGACCACCCTCATCGTCGGCTACCTCGCCGAACCGTCGATCGGGTCCCTCCTGCTCGAGCCGCTCACGTCACTCGGACTCTCGGAGGGGCTGGCCGCTTCGGCCTCGACCGCCCTCGCCCTGGTCCTCGTGACTCTGTTCTCCATGGTCTTCGGTGAGCTCCTGCCGCAGTTCCTCGGCATCAGCGCGCCGCTGGGGGCCGCCAAGGTCGTGGCCGGCCCGGTGCGCGCCTTCGCGATGGTGGTGCGCCCACTTATCGGCATCCTCAACGGCTCGGCCAATGCCGTGCTCCGCGCACTGGGCATTACCCCGCGCGAGGAGCTGACGGGGGCGCGGACCCCGCAGGAGCTCGCCAGCCTCGTGCGCCGCTCCGCCGAGCAGGGCACCCTCGAGGCGGGCACGGCCCGAATGCTGACCCGGTCGCTGGACTTCGGCGAGCGGGCCGCCTCCGACGTGATGACGCCCCGAATGCGCTGCAGTGGCATCGAGCGCACCGCCCGCGCCGAGGACGTCATCCGGCTGGCCCGACAGACGGGTCATTCCCGGTTCCCGGTCATCGGCGACGACTGGGACGACATCGACGGGGTGGTGCACGTCAAACGGGCCATCGCCGTCCCGCACGACCGGCGGGCGGAGGTGCCGGTCAGCGCCCTCATGGCGCCGCCGGTGCTCGTTCCAGAGACCATCCGGCTCGACCCGCTGCTGCTGCAGCTGCGTGCGGCGGGGCTGCAGATGGTCATCGTCGTCGACGAGTACGGCGGCACCTCAGGTGTGGTCACGCTCGAGGACGTGGTTGAGGAGATCGTCGGCGAGGTCAACGACGAGCACGACCGGAGCCACAGCGACTGGCAGCGGATGGCCGACGGGTCCTGGCTCATCCCCGGCCTGTGGCGGCCCGACCAGGTCCGCGACCAGCTCGGCGGCATGATCCCCGACGGGCCCACCTACGAGACCGTGGGTGGTTTCGTCATGGCGGCCCTCGGACGGGTCCCCGAGCCGGGTGACGAGGTGCCGGTGGCCGGGTGGGTGCTGCGGGTGGCCCGGATGGACGGCCGCCGAATCGACCGGCTGCGCCTCTCTCCGGCCGCGCCCCCGGATGACCGCGCCGCCGACGAGGCCGACGAGACCGGTAGGACCGACGAGACCGGTAAGACCGACGGCGCCGACGAACGGAACCGCTCGTGAGCCACGCGATCGCCCTCTGGGTCTCCCTGCTGCTGTTGTTGGGCAACGCCTTCTTCGTCGGCGCGGAGTTCGCCGCGATGGCCGCCCGTCGGTCCTCCCTCGAGCCGATGGCCGCTGCGGGCAGCGCCCGCGCCCGGCTGAGTCTCGACGCGCTCGAGCACATGGGGTCGATGCTGGCCACGGCCCAGCTCGGGATCACCGTCTGCTCGGTCGGGCTGGGCGCGCTCGCGGAGGCCGCCCTGCACGAGATGCTCGAGGAGCTGTTCCACTCGTGGCACCTCGACCAGTGGGTCAGCGAGGGGTGGCTGGGGCCGATCGCCCTCGTGCTCGCCCTGCTCGTGGTCGTCTACTTCCACGTCGTCATCGGCGAGATGATCCCCAAGAACCTGGCCATCGCCGGACCCGACCGGGCAGCCCTGCTGCTTGTGCCACCTCTGCTGTTCACGGCGCGCGCCCTGCGCCACCTCGTTCGCGTCATGGAGTGGATCGCCAAAGCCCTGGTGCGTCTCATCTTCCGCATCGAGCCGCGGGACGAGATCACCAGCGCGTTCACCGCCGAGGAGGTCGCGCACATCGTGGCCGAGAGCCACGCTGAGGGCCTCATCGAGGAGGAGCGGGAGGGACTGGTGCGGAGCGCGCTCGACTTCAGCGACAAGGTCGCCTCCCAGGTGGCGGTCCCGGTCGGTGACCTCGTCACGGTCTCGCCCGGGGCCACCCCGGCCGACATCGAGAGGCTCGTGGCCCGTCACGGGTTCTCGCGCTTCCCCTTCCGTGACGCCGGTGGTGACGTCGCCGGCTATCTGCACCTCAAGGACATCCTCTACGCGGACGACGACCGTCTCACCCAGCCGGTCCCGCTCAAGCGGGTGCGCCGACTGGCCACCGTGGGCCCCACCGACGACGTCGACGACGTGCTCGCGACGATGCAGCGCACCGGGGCCCACCTGGCCCGGGTCGTGGGCGAGGACGGTCAGGTCAGTGGGGTGGTCTTC
The DNA here is from genome assembly GCA_030947565.1 of Actinomycetota bacterium. Classification (GTDB taxonomy): domain Bacteria; phylum Actinomycetota; class Actinomycetes; order Actinomycetales; family Dermatophilaceae; genus Lapillicoccus. The sequence continues at coordinate 955 of JALZBI010000170.1, read as the reverse complement.
CTCGAGGACGTTCTGGAAGAGCTGGTCGGCGAGGTCTCCGACGCGACGCAGCGCTAGCGCGTCTCAGCGTCTTGGCGTGTTTCACCGCGTCTCACCGCGGCGGGACAGGTCCCGGAGAACAGGACTGTCGTCGAGCGGGTAGCGGTAGCCCGGTGGGGCTGGTGGGTCCGGGGTCACGGGCGGGAACACGGTGCCGTCGCGCCGAAGATGGGTGGTCGGGTCGTCAGCCCGGTCCAGCGCGTCGTGGGGTGTGACGGGAGGCACGACCGCCACCTCAGGACGCGCCGGCCGTGTCCATGGGGCAGCTCGACGGGAGCGGCAGCCCGCGGGACAGCGCCTCGTCTCGCAGCGCATACAACTGGCCCAGGTCGTGAGGCTGCTCCGGGCGCTCGGACTGGTCGACGCAGGCCCTTCGTAGCCGGTCGAGCACCGTGTCGTCGTTGTCGGTCATGGTGATGCCTTCCACCCCGAAGTCGTCGTGTGCGGCTCCCGCGGTCACCCTCAGGCTCTCGCGCCTGAGGGCCACTGACAACCCTCCCTGGGGAGGGTTGTCGACGACCGCGCGCTGACCCTCCCTAGGGGTGGAATCAGGGTGCGATGAGGTTGCGGTCGCACGGGTCGGGTATGCCGCTCGGGTACCCCGGGGGTACCACCCACTCGACGAACGGCATCTCGTGATCTACCTCGTCCTCATCGGCCCCGCCGCCGCACTGCCGGCACTGCTGCTCCTCGAGCGGCTCGAGCGGTGGGCCCTGGTCCGTCGTCGCCCGGCTCGCGACGGCGGGCGGGACCGCACGGGCTGAGTCATGGCGGTCGTGCGGTCATCGCGGTCGCTGCGGTCATCGACGGACACGCGGGCCGCTCGGTGCGGGTGAGGTCGTGGCGCCACCCGCTCGGGGGTCCGGACGACGCCACGACGCCGGTTCCATCGACGCCCGAGCCCGGACCGTTACAG
>JALZBI010000169.1 GCA_030947565.1 Actinomycetota bacterium | reverse complement strand
CGTCGTCACAGGGCCTGTGGACGACGTGGGGACAAACCCCGTCCGGACGGTGTCGAACCTGGTTGGGTCTGGGAGCCGACGAGGACAAGTCTGGCGCGTCCACAACCGAGCCGAGGTGTCCACAGTTCGCTCCCGGTGCTGTGCACACCCTCATAGACGTCGTGACCTGCACCGCTGCCGGTTGTCCCCCGTATCCACACCCCCTATGACGACGACGAGATCCAGATAAGAGTCAGTCCGCCCCGAGGACGCGCGGTGAAGAGACTCTGACGGGACCGTGACAAGACCGCGGGCGACCCAGGCAGCCGCTGACCAAGGACGGAGAGGTGGACTTGTGGTGGCTGTCCCCGCAAGACACTAGGGTTCGGACTCCGACCGACGGTCGGGCGGCACGCACGAGACGCCGCGGTCGGCGTAGGGCGAAGGGCAGGGTCACAGGGTGAAGTTCAGGATCGAGCGTGACGTGCTCGCGGACGCGGTCACGTGGGTGGCCCGCGGTCTGCCGGCCCGCCCGCCGGTGCCGGTCCTCGCCGGCGTGCGCATCGAGGCCGACGCGGAAGGCACCGTGACCCTCTCGGCCTTCGACTACGAGGTATCCGCGAAGGTCACCGTGCCGGCCGAGGTCTCCGACCCGGGCGTCACCCTGGTGCTCGGGCGGTTGCTCGCCGACATCTCCCGCAACCTCCCGGCCCGGCCCATCGACGTCGTCGCCGAGGGCAACAAGGTGCAGGTCACGTGCGGGTCCTCGCGGTTCAGCCTGCTCGTCATGCCCGTCGACGACTACCCGACCCTCCCCTCTGCCCCGCAGGCCAGCGGCGCGATCCAGGGCGACGTGTTCACCCAGGCCGTCGCCCAGGTGGCCATTGCGGCCGACCGCGGCGACACGCTCCCGATCCTCACCGGTGTGCGCATGGAGATCGAGGGCGACACCATCACCCTGCTGGCCACCGACCGCTACCGCTTGGCCATGCGCGAGCTGACCTGGAAGCCGGCATCGTCCGACATCGCCCAGGTCGTGCTCATCCCGGCCCGCACGCTGTCCGACACGGCCAAGGCGCTCGGCGCCAGCGGCTCCGTTGACCTGGCCCTCGGAGGCGGACCCGGTCAGGGCGATGGGCTCGTCGGCTTCGAGGCCGGCCAGCGGCGCACGACCACCCGGCTGCTCGACGGTGAGTACCCCAAGGTCACCTCGATCTTCCCCAGCAGCGTCGACACCGAGTCGGTCATCGCCACCAGCTCGCTCGTCGAGGCCGTCCGCCGGGTCTCGCTCGTCGCTGAGCGCAACACTCCGGTCCGGCTGAAGTTCACCGACGGACAGGTCGCCATCGAGGCGGGCACCGGCGACGACGCCCAGGCGTCCGAGGCGGTCGAGGCCACGCTCACCGGCCCCGATATCGAGATCGCCTTCAACCCCCACTTCCTGCTCGACGGGCTGGGGGCGCTCGGCACGGCATACGCCAAGCTCTCCTTCACGCAGCCCAGCCGTCCCGCCGTGCTGACCGGGCAGGCGGAAGCCGACGGCGACACCGACGACAGCTACCGCTACGTCCTGATGCCGGTCCGGTTCGCCAGCTAGCCCATGCGCGTGCTGTTGCCATGCTCTGACCGTTCTTCACGAGTAGCCTGACCCCGCAGCCTGCGCCACCGCAACGCGTCTCAACGAGTTACCGCGAGTCCTCCACCGGTCGTTCCGTCGAAAGGTCCGTCATGCAGCTCGGTCTCATCGGTCTCGGCAAGATGGGCGGCAACATGCGCGAGCGCCTGCGCCGCGCGGGTCACGAGGTCGTCGGCTTCGACCGCGACCCGAAGGTGTCCGACGTGCGCACGCTGGCCGCGATGGTCAAGAAGCTGGAGACGCCTAGGGTCGTCTGGGTCATGGTGCCGGCCGGTGCGCCCACCCGCGACACGATCGCCAAGCTCTCCGACCTGATGGACAAGGGCGACCTCATCATCGACGGCGGCAACTCCCGGTTCACCGACGACTTCGAGCACGCCGCGATGCTCAAGCCCAAAGGGATCGGCTACGTCGACTGCGGGGTTTCCGGCGGCATCTGGGGCCTCGACAACGGCTACGGCCTGATGTGTGGCGGCGACAAGAAGTGGGTCAACCTGGCCATGCCCATCTTCGACGCGCTCCGGCCGGAGGGCCCGCGCGACGAGGGGTTCGTGCACGCGGGCGAGGTCGGGGCCGGCCATTACACGAAGATGGTGCACAACGGCATCGAGTACGGCCTGATGGCCGCCTACGCCGAAGGCTACGAGCTGCTGCAGAAGAAGGACATCGTCAAGGACGTCCCCGGGTCGTTCAAGGCCTGGAGCCGCGGCACGGTGGTGCGGTCCTGGCTGCTCGACCTAGCGGTCACCGCCCTGGCCGACAACCCGACCTTGGACGGTGTCTCGGACTACACGGTGGACTCCGGCGAGGGCAAGTGGACCGTCCAGGAGGCCATCGTCAACGACGTGCCCATGCCCGTGATCTCCGCGTCCCTCTTCGCCCGGTTCGCCTCCCGTCAGCAGATCTCGCCGACCATGCAGATGGTCGCGGCCCTGCGCGGCCAGTTCGGCGGTCACCCGGTGATGACCATCGCCGAGGGCGAGGAGCTGCGCAGCCAGGTCGGAGCCGGTGACGCCGACCCGTCGCTGGGCATCAAGACCGAACGCAAGCACGCCGGCACGGCGAAGAAGGGGGCGGTCCGCGGCCGCAAGGCCGACGAAGCGGGCCCGTCATCCGGCACCGGCACGACCACGGCTCACCTCGAGGGTCAGGCGAGCCGACGCACGGGCGCCCGCGGCGGGCGCAAGGCCGCCAGCGCCGGACCGACGTCGGGGTCCGGGACCGCTACATGACGTGCACGTCCGGCATCTGAGCGTCACCGACTTCCGCAGCTACCCCGCCACCGAGCTGGTCCTCGGCCCCGGGGTGACGACGCTGGTCGGCCAGAACGGCCAGGGCAAGACCAACCTGGTCGAAGCCGTAGGCTACCTGGCCACTCTGTCCAGCCATCGGGTCGCGACCGACCAGCCGTTGGTGCGCTTCGGGGCCGAGCGGGCCGTCATCCGGGGGGTGGTCGTCCGCGACGGTCGCGAGAGCCTCATCGAGCTCGAGCTCAATCCCGGCCGGGCCAACCGGGCCCAGCTCAACCGGTCTCCGATGCCCCGGCCGCGCGAGGTCCTCGGCACTCTGCGCACCGTGCTCTTCGCGCCTGAGGACCTGGCGCTGGTCAAGGGCGACCCGGCCGGCCGCCGGGCGTTCCTCGATGACCTGCTCGTGCAGCGACAGCCGCGCTGGGCCGGCGTGCGCGCCGACTACGACAAGGTGCTGAAGCAACGCAACGCGCTGCTGAAGTCGGCGGCACCGGTGCTGCGCAGGGGCGCCCGCCGGCCACCGAGCCGGTATGCCGCGGCCGGGGAGCCGGTCGACGACGCCCGGGCCGCGGCACTGCACACCCTCGACGTGTGGGACGCCCAGCTCGCCCGGTTCGGGGCGCAGCTGCTGCAGGGTCGCCTCCGGTTGCTCCAGGACCTCGGTCCGCACCTCATGCAGGCCTACGCGTCGGTCAGCGCCGGGCAGTCGGAGGCGCGGGTGAGCTATCGCGCGAGCATGCGCGAACCCGTCGCCACCGCGGTCGCGGCGGGCGAGGTGCCCGAGCTCGACATCCTGGAGAAGGAGCTGCACGCCACCTTCGCCGACGTGCGGAGCCAGGAGGTCGAGCGCGGCCTCACCCTCGTCGGGCCGCACCGCGACGACGTCCTGCTCGGCCTCGGAGCGCTGCCCGCCAAGGGGTATGCCAGCCACGGCGAGTCCTGGTCGTTCGCTCTGGGCCTAAAGCTGGCGGCATACCAGCTGCTGCGGTCGGACCTCGGCGAGGACCCAGTCCTCGTCCTTGACGACGTCTTCGCCGAGCTGGATACCGGTCGACGCGAGCGCCTGGCCGAGATCGTCGAGGACTGTGAGCAGGTGCTCATCACGGCGGCGGTGGGGGCCGATGTGCCCGAACGGCTACGCGACTCAGGCGTGACGTTCACGGTCAGCCTGGGTGAGGTGGACCGTGCCGGCTGACGAGGTCGAGGCGGGGCCGGCCGACGAGGAACGCCCGCCGTCGGATGAGCAGGACGCCGCGACTGCGGCCTCGTTGGCCCTGGCCCGGGCCCGCAAGGCGGCGGCGGACAAGGGGTTGCGGCCGGGCCTCAAGCCCCTGCGCAAACGGAGGCGAGCCGACCAGCCGAGCGGTACGCCGAGCGGCAGTGCACCCGACGCGCGCGACCCCCTGCTGCTCGGCGAGCAGCTCGACCGGTTGCTGGCCGACCGCGGCTGGCAGGTCGACGTCGCCGTCGGGTCGGTCATCGGCCGCTGGCCGGAGATCGTCGGCGCGGACGTCGCCGAGCACGTGCAGCCCGTCACGTTCGAGCATGGGGTGCTGACCCTGCGGGCCGAGTCGACGGCGTGGGCGACGCAGATGCGGCTGCTGACGTCGGTGCTCCTCGGCCGGCTCGAGACCGAGGTCGGCGCAGGCACCGTCACCGAGATCGCCGTCACCGGCCCGAGCGCGCCGTCCTGGTCGAAGGGCCGCCGCCGGGCACCGGGCCGCGGCCCGAGGGACACCTACGGCTGAGGCGACCAAAGGTCACCTTTGGCCGGTTCGGGTACCTCGAGTGGTCGCCTTTGGCTCTCCCCGGCGCCTTGAGGGGACCAAAGGTCACCTTTGGCCGGTTCGGGTACCTCGAGTGGTCGCCTTTGGCTCTCCCCGGCGCCTTGAGACGACCAAAGGTCACCTTTGGCCGTAGTCAAACTGGGGCGGTTTATAGACTGCTCGAGATGAGCAGCGCTGCCTGGGCCGAACACCTCGTGACCGTCGTCGATCTCGGGCAAGACGTGGCCACTGCGGAGGCGCCGGTGCTGCTCGACGTCCGCTGGCGGCTGGGTGAAGCACCGGGTGACGGAGCTCGCCGGTATGCCGAGGGGCACCTGCCCGGCGCTCGGTTCCTCGACCTCGAGACCGTGCTCACCCGGCATACCGGAGACCCTCTGGACGGACGCCATCCGCTGCCGGACGTCGACACCCTTGCCGCTGAGCTGGCCGCACTTGGCGTCCGCGACGGCTCCCACGTGGTCGTCTACGACGAACCCGGCTCCTTCGCCGCGGAACGCGCCTGGTGGGTCCTGCGCTGGGCCGGCGTGCGCGTCCGGCTCCTCGACGGCGGTCTCGCCGCCTGGACCGACGCCGGTATGCCGCTGGAGTCCGGCCCGGGCGCCGGCACCCCCACCCCGCCGGAGCCAGGGTCGACCGCCCGGGTGACCCTCACCGCCGGCCGGATGCCGACAGTGGATGCGGACGGTGCCGCGGCGTTCCCGAGCCGGGGCGTTCTGGTCGACGCCCGCGCAGGCGAGCGCTACCGAGGGGAGGTCGAGCCCATGGACCCCCGGGCCGGTCACATCCCCGGCGCCGTGAACACACCGGTAGCCGGACTCTTCACGGCCGACGGCCGCCTCCCCGACGAGGACTCCCTGCGCTCCTCCCTCGGCGCGGCGGGGTCAGGGAAGGCCCCGGTCGCCGTCTACTGCGGTTCCGGGGTGTCGGCCGCTAGGAACGTCCTGGCCCTGGCTGTCCTCGGTGTCGACGCCGCCCTCTTCCCCGGGTCCTGGTCCGCCTGGTCCAACGACCCGAACCGGCCCGTGGCCACAGGACCTAAGCGGTCACCGTCCACCGCGGCGCCGGCGCCGAGCGCGGCCGCACAGGCCTTGGACATCCCGGGCTGATCTCTGCACATCCTGGGGACATCCCTGTGGACAACGCCGCCGAACCGTGCTGATCTGCGGGATGCTGGAACGCCCCGATGGCCCGCCCGAGACCTAGGGCACGACTAGGGACACGGAGACGGCGGTTTT
>JALZBI010000020.1 GCA_030947565.1 Actinomycetota bacterium | reverse complement strand
CGCGTGAGGTGCCCTCATCAGGGCCTCCGGCGCGACATGACCCGTGACATGACCCGCGACATGACCCGTGCCAGACGGATCAACCGGATGACCGCGGTGGTTTTGACCCCCTCCAGGGGGTCGAATCCACCGCGATGATGTCGATCGAGCCGTCAGCCGCCCGACCCCGAGATGGTGGCGACGATCTTGGGCCACACGTCCGCGCGGGCCTGGGCGTCCGCGTCCGGGCTGAGGCCGCCGTGGTAGTCGTCGAGGCGCAGCGGCTGGTAAGGCAGCAGGATGTCCACCCAGTGGCCGGCCAGGGGGTAGGTCCACAGCCGGTGCGGCTGACTGCTCTTGGCGCCGTCGAGCCGCGTCATGATGGCCTCCGCGAACGGGCACGACGTCCACAGCGTGTCCTGGCCGCCGCAGACGGCGAGCACCGGGCCGGCGACCTTCTCGACGGGGATGACGGCGTCCGGGGTGTCCGTGGGGGCGGGGTTGTTGTCCTGCGCCGTGTAGGGCACCGGCTGGCCGCCGACGCTCCACGCCGACGTGCCGCTGGCTGGGAAGTCCTGCTGCACGACGTTGGAAGGTGAGGTCACGAGAACGCCGTGCACGACGTCGGGACGGCGGCTGGCCACGAGGAGGGCGGCCTCACTGCCCCGGGAAGCGCCGGTCACCCAGATGTGGGCCGGGTCGACATCCGGCTGGTTCTGCAGCCAGGCCAGCCCCCGGTCGAACGTCTCCAACGGGATCTGGCTGAGCCGGTTGGCCAGCCCGGGGGCCTTGAAGTACGCCTGAGCGAGGGTCGGTATGCCGCGGGCGGCCAGCGCGAGGGCCAGCCCGGCCTGGAAGCCGCCCTCGGACCCGCCCAGAGCCAACACGGCGGGGTGCCGCTTACCGTCCTGCACCGCCGCGTAGGTGCCGGCCACCCCGTCGGCCGCCTGAGTCGGGTGCACGACGTAGGCGCCGGCCTGGCCGAAGGTCCGTTGCGTCGACGCCGTGGCCCGTAGCTGGCCCCCGACGGTGAGCGTCCATGTGAACGTCACCGGTGTCGAACCCCAGCCGAAGAACATCCCGTTGGCGTCCGACGACCCCTTCGGTGGCTGCATCTGCGCCACGAGCGCGGTGGGGTCCCTGGAGACCGGTGGGGCGGCGGTGTTCGACGCGGAGTCGCCGGGGGTCGATGACGGCGTCAGGGCACCGCCGGCGCCCACGGTGAAGGGGGCGGACGCGGTCCAGGCCAGCCCGGCCGAGTCGGTCGCCGCCACCGTGACCGTGGCTTCGGTGCCGCCCGGCACCCCCTGCACCTGCAGCGCCACCGGCTCGTCCGCGCGGCTCGTCGCGGGCGTCACGACCAGCCGGGCCGTGGTCTCCACCGAGGACTGGGTGCACGCCGACAGGGTCGCCGTGGCCGTGACGACGCCGAGCACGCCAACCACCGCGGACCGCACCCCCGGCATACCGGGATCGTAGGACCGGATCCTGGACGTCGGCCGACCCCGGCTGATCCGCCGACAGCGGAACACCCCCCGAGTGGGGTGCGACGCCTCGCCCGCTACGCGTGTAATAGAGGCAGACGGACGGCCCGACCCGGTAGCGTCGGGCGAACCGATCACCTGAGCACCACCTCGAGCAGCACACCCCAGTCGCACCAACGGAGGCACGCACGTGGCACGCATCGGAGACGGTGGCGACCTGCTGAAGTGCTCCTTCTGCGGGAAGTCGCAGAAGCAGGTCAAGAAGCTCATCGCCGGGCCGGGCGTCTATATCTGCGACGAGTGCGTCGACCTCTGCAACGAGATCATCGAGGAGGAGCTGGCCGAGTCCTCCGAGCTGGGGCTCGACGAGCTGCCCAAGCCGCGCGAGATCTTCGACTTCCTCGAGAACTACGTCATCGGCCAGGACGTGGCCAAGAAAGCGCTCGCGGTGGCCGTCTACAACCACTACAAGCGCATCCAGGCGGGGGAGTCGGGGCCGGTCAAGAAGGACTCCGACCACGTCGACATCTCCAAGTCCAACATCCTGCTCATCGGCCCCACCGGGTGCGGCAAGACCTATCTCGCGCAGACGCTGGCCAAGATGCTCAACGTCCCGTTCGCCATCGCCGACGCGACGGCGCTGACCGAGGCGGGCTACGTCGGCGAGGACGTCGAGAACATCCTGCTCAAGCTGATCCAGGCCGCCGACTACGACGTCAAAAAGGCCGAGACGGGCATCATCTACATCGACGAGGTCGACAAGATCGCTCGCAAGAGCGAGAACCCGTCGATCACCCGCGACGTGTCCGGCGAGGGCGTACAGCAGGCACTGCTGAAGATCCTCGAGGGCACCACCGCGTCGGTGCCGCCGCAGGGTGGGCGCAAGCACCCGCACCAGGAGTTCATCCAGATCGACACGACGAACGTCCTGTTCATCGTCGGCGGTGCGTTCGCCGGCCTGGAGAAGCTGGTCGAGTCGCGTAACGGCAAGAAGGGCCTCGGGTTCGGCAGCGAGCTGCATCACTCCAAGGACCTCGCCGAGTCGATCCACGAGGTCATGCCGGAAGACCTGATGAAGTTCGGGCTCATCCCCGAGTTTATCGGCCGGCTCCCGGTCATCACCACGGTCAGCCCGCTCGACCGGGAGGCGCTCGTGCGCATCCTCACCGAGCCGCGCAACGCGCTGGTCAAGCAGTACCAGAAGATGTTCGACATCGACGGGGTCGAGCTCGAGTTCACCTCCGACGCCATCGAGGCCATCGCCGACCAGGCGCTGCTCCGCGGCACCGGCGCTCGCGGGCTGCGGGCGATCATGGAGGAGGTGCTCATGCCGGTGATGTTCGACGTGCCGAGCGAGGACGACATCGCCCGCGTCGTCGTCACCCGTGAGGTCGTCCTCGACAACGTCCTGCCGACCATCGTGCGCCGCGAGGTGCCCACCCGGGCCAAGCGTCCGCAGCGCAAGGAGAGCGCCTGACCCCAGGCGGTCCACGCCCCAGCCGGTATGCCGGTGAGGCACCCGGCAGGGCGGGCGGGCCCGTCAGGCGAAGAACCCGCGCAGCTCGTCGAACCGCTGCGGGACGAGGCTGAACCACGCCCAGGTGCCCCGGCGCTCTCGGGTGAGCAGGCCGGCCTCGGTGAGGACCTTAAGGTGGTGGCTCACCGTGGGCTGCGAGACGGCGACCGCGTCGGTCATGTCGCACACGCAGGCCTCGGAGCCGGGGCTGTCGCGGATGATGCTCAGCAGCTGCAGGCGGATCGGGTCGGACACCGCCCGCAGGAGCGCTGCCCGCTGCTCGGCCTCGTGACGCGGGAGGACGGCCGGGTGCGCCGGGGCGCAGGTCAGGTCCTGTGGCTGGGTGCTCAGGGTGGGCAGCACCGTGGTGGTGGGCATTGCTCCTCCTCGATCGACAGAACTCTATGTTGACACAAGTCGATCAGTGCGCCACGCTTTACGGCGGCATCGACAAAAACTCGATGTAGGGGCGCCGCTCGGGTCACTCCGTGTCGCAGAGGTTCCCTATGCGCTCACCGCCCAGGACCCGCTGGACGACCCCTCCCCCGCGTCGGCCCCCGGCCGGCTCTCGACCCTCGACCGGTTCCTGCCCGTCTGGAGCGGCGCCGCCATGGTGGCCGGGCTCCTCCTCGGCCGCCGGCTCCCGGGGCTCGGCGGTGCGCTCTCCGCGGTGGAGGTCGACGGGGTCTCCCTGCCCATCGCGCTGGGCTGCTGGTGATGATGTACCCCGTCCTGACCACGGTGCGCTACGACCGCCTCGACGCGGTGACCGGTGACAAGCGCCTGCTGTTCAGCCCAATCTTCCTGAACTGGGTCTTCGGCCTGGCCCTGATGTTCGCGCTGGCGTGGACCCTCCTGCCCGACCTCCCGGCATACCGCACCGGCCTCATCGTCGTGGGGCTCGCCCGGTGCATCGCCATGGTCATCATCTGGAACGACCTGGCGTGCGGGGTGCAGGGGGACGCCATCACCTCCAAGCCCCTCGACGTTGCGCCGATCGCTGTCCCTGCTCGCCTACTTCGCCGTGATGTGGGGCGGTGGGTTCGCCCTCGGCGCCGCCATCGGCTTGGGGTACGAGCGCACGGCCATCCTCGCGTTCACCGCGGCGGGTAACAACTTCGAGATGGCCATCGCGACCTTCGGGGCGGTCTCGGGGAGGCCATGGCGGGAGTCGTCGGGCCGCTCATCGAAGTGCCCGTCCTGGTCGGTCTCGTCGACGTCCGCCTGGCGCTGCGCCGCTGGTTCCGCCCGCCCACCGTCTCCGGACCGACGCCTGAACCACCACCGAGGAGCACCTTCCGCATGACCGCGGTCCCCAGCGTCCTGTTCGTCTGCGTCCACATGCCGGCCGGTCGCAGATGGCGGCCGGCTACCTGATCCACCTGTCCGGCGGCGCGGTCGAGGTGCGCTCGGCCGGGTCGCTGCTAGCCGACGCGGTCAACCCAGCCGCGGTGGCAGCGATGGCCGAGGAGGGCATCGACATCGCGGCCGAGGTGCCCAAGATCCTCACGACCGCGCGGTGCAGGGCTCCGACGTCGTCATCACCATGGAATGCGGCGACGCCTGCCCCATCTTCTCGGGCAAGCGCTGCGAGGACTGGTCGCTCGACGACCCGGCCGGCCAGGGGCTCGACGCGGTGCGACCGATCCGCGACGAGATCCGGCGCCGGGTCACTGCGCTCCTCGCGGAGCTCGACGTGCCCGTCTCCCGGCCCTGACCGGTCCCGACCGCCCCTGACCGGCCGGTCCTGACCGGCCCCGACCGGCCCTGACCAAGTCCGCCGAGTCGGCGCGCACCCCACCGGTCGATGATGAGGACGTGACCATGCGCGCCATCCCCACCATCGCGCCGCTCGCCGCCGACCATTGGCCCGAGGTCGCCCGCATCTACGCCGCGGGCATCGCGACCGGGCACGCCACGTTCGAGGCGGAGCCGCCCCGCTGGCCGGCCTTCGCCGCGGCCAAGCTGCCCGGGCACCGGTGGGTCGCGCTCGACGGCGACCAGGTCGTCGGCTGGGTCGCGGTCACCGCCGTCTCCGACCGCTGCGTGTATGCCGGTGTCGTGGAGCACTCGGTCTATGTGGACCCCGCCGCGCAGGGCCGCGGCGTCGGACGCCGCCTGCTCGAGGCCCTGGTCGAGAGCACCGAGGCCGAGGGCATCTGGACGATCCAGGGTGGGGTGTTCCCCGAGAACACCGCGAGCCTCGTCCTGCACGAGTCGGCCGGGTTCCGCGTCGTCGGCACCCGGCTTCGAGTGGGCCGGATGAGCAGCGGGCCCCTCGCCGGACAGTGGCGAGACGTCGTCCTCCTCGAGCGGCGCAGCGTGGTCACCGGCGTCGGTTGACGTCTCCGGCGCGGCGACGTACAGTCGGACCAGAACGAAACCGTTCCGTTCCATCCGGCTCGCCGAAGGACGATCAGATGACCGCAGCCACCACCCGCCCCCGGGTCGAGGGGGAACGAGCCACCGAGATCCACGAGGTCGTGGTGCAGCTGCTGGTGGAGCACGGCTACGACAAGCTGACCTTCGACCAGGTGGCGGCGCAGGCCCGAGCCGGTAAGGCGACGCTTTACCGACGGTGGCCCACCAAGGCCGCGCTCGTCATCGACGCCGTCCAGGCCACCTTGTGTCCCGAGGTGGTCGAACGACCCGACACCGGCACGCTGCGCGGTGACCTCGTCGCGGGTGCCTGCCAGCGGGGCGGCCTCACGTCCGGCCTGCCCGACCTCCTGGGCGCCGTCATGCCGGCGCTGCACCGTGACGAGGAGCTGCGCGGCGAATTCCGGGTGCGTTTCCTGGAACCCATGATCCAGCGCAGCCGCGAGATGTTCCGTCGGGCCCAGGCCCGGGGTGAGCTCGGCCCGCACGCCGACCTCGACCGCCTGACGGCCATCCTCCCCGCTCTCTGCCTGCATCGAGCCGTCGTCGACGGGGCCGACTGCGGCCGCGCCGACATCGTGGCCATCGTCGACGACGTGGTCCTGCCCGCCTGCCGGGCCACCGTGCCGTCGAGCGCTGACCAACCCAGAACCTGACCCACCCCGGCGCCTGACCGGCGCCCCCACGCATACCCCTGCCGTCGACGGAGACGGTCCATCCGTTCCTGTCCCTGAAAGGCACCACCATGTCCGTGATCTCGGACGCCCCCATCGAGGGCGTCGTCACCGAACCCGAGACGGCACCACGCCGCCGCGGCCTGGGCATCGCCCTCGCCGTCATCGGCAGTGCGCAGCTGATGATCGTGCTCGACGGCACCATCGTCAACATCGCCCTGCCGCACATCCAGACCGACCTCGGCTTCAGCGCCGCCAACCTCTCGTGGGTCGTCAACGCCTACGCGCTCGCCCTGGGCAGCCTGCTGCTCCTCGGTGGCCGGCTCGGCGACCTGCTCGGCCGCCGCCGGATGTTCGTGACCGGTGTGCTGCTGTTCGCCGCCGCCTCTCTCGTCGGCGGGTTCGCCGTCAACGAGGCCATGCTCATCGCCTCCCGCATCGTCCAGGGCGCCGGCGCGGCCATCGCCTCCCCGGCGGCCCTCGCCCTCATCACGACGACCTTCCCGGCCGGCAAGGAGCGCAACCGCGCCATGGGTGTGTATGCCGCGATGTCGGGTGTCGGTGCGGCCGTCGGCCTCATCCTCGGCGGTGCGCTCACCGAGCACGACTGGCGCTGGACGTTCTTCATCAACGTGCCGATCGGCCTGCTCGTGGCCTTCCTGGCCCCCCGCGTCCTCGTCGAGAGCGAGCGCTCCACGGGGAGCTTCGACCTCCCCGGCGCCCTGACCGGCACGGCCGGGCTCGTCGGCATCGTCTACGGGCTCACCCACGCCGCCGACCCGGCCGGCGGCTGGGGCTCGTCCCTCACGCTGTCCTCGTTGGCCCTCGGCGTCGTCCTGCTGGCCGCCTTCGTCCAGATCGAGCGGGGCAGCTCGCACGCCCTGCTGCCCATCCGCATCCTGGCCGACCGCACCCGTGGGATCAGCCTGTTCGTCATGCTCCTCGTCGGCGCCGGCATGTTCGCGATGTTCTACTTCCTCGGCCTCTACATCCAGCAGGTCCTCGGCTACGGCCCGCTGCAGGCCGGCTTCGCGTTCCTGCCCTTCTCGGCCGCCATGGTCATCGGCGCCGGTACGGCCTCGGCTCTTGCCAGCCGTGTCGACCCCCGCTGGATCTCCGGCCCCGGCGCGCTGCTCGCGGCCACCGGCATGTGGGGGTTCACCCGCCTGACCGTCGACAGCACCTACGCGGCCGACCTCCTACCCTGGATCGTCGTGCTCGCGGTCGGGCTGGGTCTGACCTTCGTCCCGCTCACCCTGACGGCTGTCGCCGGCGTCCGCGAGGAGGACAGCGGGGCCAGCTCGGCCGCACTCAACACGGCGCAGCAGATCGGTGGCGCCATCGGCCTGGCCGCGCTGACCACCGTGTTCACCCACGCCTTCGCCGACCGCATGGGGGTCCTGGCCGGGCCGATCCAGGCCCAGGCCGCATCGGGCGCCCTCACGGCCGACCAGGCCAAGGCGGCGACGGCGCAGGCGCTGCTCGTGGCTCAGACCGACGGCTCGACCCGGGGCTTCCTCGTCGGCGCAGCGATGATCCTCGTCGGCGCGATCGTCATTCTAGCCCTGCTCAACGTCAAGCACGAGACGCTCGGTGCGCGGGAAGAGGTGGCCGGGCCGTCCCACGTCGGCTGATCCGGCGGCCGACCGGCCGGCCGGTCGGCGTGTAGACGTGGGAGTGAGCCCCGGCCGGACCGGCCGGGACTCACTCTTTCGCCGACGTCGACGGGCGGGACGCGTCGTCGAGGAGACGGGCCAGGTGTCGGCGCATGAAGGCGCGGACGACGGCCCGGTGTTCGGTCTCGGGTGCGGTCAGCGGGGTCCGTTCGCCGCGGCGGCGCCGGCCGATCCCGTCGACGATGTCGGCCGGGAGCCCCAGCTCGGCCAGCCGGCCGATCGCCTCGCGCTTGGTGGCCAGGCGCCCCTCGGCGATCGTGATGTCGGCCCGGGCCAGGGTGGTGGTGCCATGGTCGACGTAGGTGTCCTGCCGCCATAGCGCCGGCTTGCGCACGACCCGGGACCAGTACCCGGACAGCTCGCCAGCGGCGGCCCGCCGCACGTCGTCAGGCCCCATCGCCGGGAGCCAGGTCGCGGGCGGAGGGCCGGAGACGGCGACCGGGTCGGCGAGCAGCTCGGCCCGGGCGATTCCGCTCAACGGACGGCGGAACAGCCCCTCGAACGCCCAGGTCCAGTGCCGGCGAGTCGGGTCCTGGGCGCGGTCGCTCGGGACGTAGACGCAGTGCAGCGCGGCGCCGTCGGGCTCCGCGGCGACCAGCTCTCGGTGGGTGCCGGCCAATGACCGCCGGGTCACCCGGTCCGGTGTCCCTGCCATGAGCGCGACGACGTCGATGTCGCTGACCCCCGCCCGGTAGTCGCCGGTGGCGAGCGAGCCGCCGGCGTAGAGTCCGGGATGTGCCACTCGTTCAGAACAGCGTCGGGACCGGCGCTGGTCCGGTCGAGGGCTCCGCGGCCGTGTCCCCGGTCATCCGGTAGCCGCTCGACCCACCGCCGGCCAGACCGTGCCGCGCCAGCAGCGGGGCGACCCGGCCGGCCAGCTCGTCGCGGTAGGTCGCGGGCGCGTAGCTGCCGCGGGCATACAGGCTCCGGTAGGCCGCGACCAGGTGCGGTTGGTCACGCCCGAGCATGGTGAACCACCATTCCCGGGCCCCCGGCCGCAGGTGCAGCGCCATCACGGACGCGCTACCGGCACCCGCGGCCGCGATCCGGCCGAGCAGGGCGTCGAGCGCCTCGTCGGTATCAGTGAGGTAGGGCAGCACCGGAGCGACGAGCACGTGGCAGGGCAGGCCGGCCGCGGTGATCTCCTTGACCAGCTCGAGCCGGGCGCGCGGTGACGCGGTGCCGGGCTCGACCGCGTGGTGGAGACCCTCGTCGCCGATGGCGATCGAGACACCGAAGCCCACGCGCACGCTGCGGGCCGCGGCCACCAGCAGCGGGACGTCGCGGCGGGCGATGGGTCCCTTGGTGAGCACCGAGAACGGCGTGCCCGAGTCGGCCAGCGCCGCGATGACGCCCGGCATGAGCCGGTAGCGGCCCTCGGCCCGCTGGTAGGGGTCGGTGTTGGTGCCCAGCGCCACGGACTCCCGCCGCCACGACGGCTTGGCCAGCTCGCGGCGCAGCACCTCGACGACGTTGGTCTTGACGACGATCTGGCGGTCGAAGTCGTCGCCGGGGTCGAGATCGAGATAGGTATGCGTCTGCCGGGCGAAGCAGTAGACGCAGGCGTGCGTGCAACCGCGGTAGGGGTTGACCGTCCACGAGAACGGCACCCGGGCCGCAGCCGGGACCTTGTTCAACGCCGAGTGGGCCAGCACCTCGTGGAAGGTGATGCCGGCGAACTCCGGGGTGCGCACGGTGCGGACCAGTCCCTCGACCGACGCCAGCCCGGGGAGGGCCCCCTCGGTCTCGGCCCCGACCGACTGCCCCTGCCATCGCATACGGCTATTCGAACACACGTCCGATGCCGACGCCAAGGGTGCTGGGTGGCGGGGCGCTCGACGAGCGGCCAACTCGGTTGCGCTCGGCGACCCGGTGGCCTGGGATCAGGGCGTGTCCATCGAGCTCAGCACCCCAGACGTCGGCGATCTGGGCGGCGTGGTCCAGGGCAGGCTGCCGCCTCGGCGTGCACCGGTCGGCGTTCGGCCGTGACCGGTTCACCGACGAGCTGTGGCACACCATGACGACGGGGCCGCCCTACCGCGACGCGCGGTCGCTGTTGGCGTACGACGAGGAGGGTCACCCGGTGGCGGACGTGACCGTGTGGTCGGCGGGCAATGGGAGGCCGGGGCTGCTCGAACCGATGGGGGTTCACGCCGGCACCGTGGGCGCGGCTATGGCCGGCAGATCAGTCTCGCCGCGGCCGCCGCCCTGCGTCGGTTGGGCTCGTCGAGCGCGATGGTGTGCACCCCGAGCGCCAACGTCGGGGCGGTCGCCACCTCCCAGGCGGCCGGCCTCCGTCCGGGCCCGGAGCGACGGGACCGCACGCTGACCCCTGGACCGGTCACCCTCTCCGCCAACCCCACGCCACCCATCCCGCGACCGTGAGCAGGGCCGCGACGGCCACGACGACCTGACCGCCGACGCCGACGGCATGCACGGCCTGGGTGAGGGCGGCCACGGCCACGGTGACGCCCATGACGACCGCCAGGCGTCGACCCGTGCGCCGGAAGGTCTCCGCGGCCAGCCCACCCGCCCGCGGTCGCCCGGCCAGCAGCGTGAGGGCGGTATGCCCGGCCGCGACGGCCAGCGCGGCCGGGACCGCCCACCAGGTGAACGGCCCTGGGACCTGACCGACCCAGAGCGCGAGCAGCATGGCCCACACGACCAGGGCGGCCGGCATCTCGGCGAAGGCGACCGTGGCTGCGCCGGCCGGCGCGAACACCAGCCACCACCACGAGGCCTGACCCCCGCCGAGGACGAGGCAGCCGGCGAAGGCCAGGGGGGCGGTCGCGGCGACCGCGGCGATGGCGATCTGGCGGGGCTCGTACTCCTCGGATAGCCCGAGCCGCACGAGGCGCAGGCGCGTGGCGACGGCGCTCATCGGCGGGCCATCCTCGGGGCACGGGACCGTCGGGACAGCTCGCGCAGCACCTGGTCGAGGCTGCCCGGGCCGCGCCACGGCACCACGGGCACGCCGGCGCGCACGAGCCGGTGGACGTCGACGCTGCGGCTGAGCCGGCGGATGCGCCAGGCCAGCTCGGTGTAGACGTCCTCGCCGCTGCGCCACAGGTGGTCAGGCATCGTGTCGACGACCACCGTCGTCAGACCCCGGGCCCCGAGCCGCGCGACGAGCTCGACGACGGCCGGGTCCACGAGCGGGGACAGGACGATGACGACCGCCCCGGAGCCGATGCCGGCGATGGCCCACTCCCCGTCGTCACGCCGTTCGGTGGCCGGCTGGATGAGGGCCAGGGTGCCGAGGACCCGCCGCAGGTGGGAGCGTCCCGACCCGACGGGCACCTGGGGCACTCGGGCCGCCCCCACGACCCGCAGGCCCACCCGGTCACCGACGGCCAGGTGGTGCACGGCCATCGCGCCGGCCGCGCGCACGGTCAGGTCGAGGCTGGTCGGACGTCCGTCGATCCCCTCACGCGGGCCGAGGTCGCTGAGGGCGTCGACGACGAGCACGACGAGGGAGTCCTCGTCGCCGTAGGTCGAGGTGACGTGCAGGGTGCCGGTGCGAAGGGACACCGGCCAGTGAATGCGGCGTAGCCGGTCGCCGGGGTGGAACGGGCGCAGCCGGTCGAACTCGCTGCCGCCCCCGGGCCGCGCCGACCGGCTGGGCCCGACAAGTCCCTCAGGGTGGGGCATGGGGGCGGTGGGCGTGAAGACCGCCGGCAAGGGCAGGGTGGTCAGCGTCGAGGTGATGCCGTCGTGCGGCCCGCTGCGATAGGCGCCCCAGACGCCCCACGCCGCCCAGACCACCGGGCCGACCGGCCGCACGCCCCAGCGGGTCGACCGCAGCAGCACCGACCCGGTGGCCCGCCGTGTGACGGGGTCGACCTCCTCGGCCCCGACGACCTGGATGCCCAGGGGCGGGTCCTGCTCGAGGAACAGCCCGGACGGCACGGTGAACAGCACGTCGTCGACACCCGGCGGCACCGTCATCCGCGCTCGCACCATCGTCGCCTCGCCCTCCCGCAGGGTCTGGTGGCCCAGTCGGGCCGCGGCCGTCACCGGCTCGCGCGGGCGTCGCCACCACGACCAGGAGACGATGACGAGCAGTGGGGTGACGATGACGAGCAGGTCGCTGCGGTGCAGCATCAGCGCGACGAGCGTCCCGACCATGCCCACACCCGTGGCCCGGAAGTGCGCCGCCGTCGGGCGCCACGGCGGCAGCTCCACCGGCAGCGCGTTCGGACCCCACGGGCTCACGGTCCTTGCTGCCGTTCACGCGGCGAGGGGGTCGCCACCGTCGCGAGGATGCTGTCGACGACGCTGCGGCCGGAGACGTTGCTCATCCACAGCTCCGGCTTGACCGTGATCCGGTGGGCGAGCACGCTCGGCGCGACCGCCTTGATGTCTTCCGGGGTGACGTAGTCGCGGCCCTGCACCACGGCGTACGCCCGGCCGACGAGCAAGAGCGCGAGCGATCCCCGCGGTGAGGCGCCGAGAAGGACGTGCTGGTGCAGGCGGCTTGCGGTGGCCAGCTCGACGCAGTAGGTGGCGATGCTGTCGTCGACCGTGACCGTCTCGACCGCCTCCTGCATGGCCAGCAGCCCGGCGCCGTCGGTCACCACGTGGAGCGTCACCTCCTCGCGCCGGCGGGCCATCCGGTTGCGCAGCACGGTCAGCTCCTCGCCTTCGGTGGGGTAGCCGAACGACACGCGGAGGAGGAACCGGTCGAGCTGAGCCTCGGGCAGGGGGTAGGTGCCTTCGTACTCCACGGGGTTGGCCGTGGCGAGGACGTGGAACGGGGCCGCGAGCGGGAAGGTCTGGCCCTCGACGGTGACCTGCCGCTCCTGCATGGCCTCCAGCAGCGCCGACTGCGTCTTGGGTGGCGTGCGGTTGATCTCGTCGGCGAGCAGCAGGCCCGTGAACAACGGCCCTCGGCGGAAGACGAACTCCTGGTCGCGCTGGTCGTAGACGAACGAGCCGGTGAGGTCGCCCGGTAGCAGGTCGGGGGTGAACTGGGCCCGGGTGAACTCCAGACCGAGGGTTTGCGCGAACGAGCGCGCGGCCAGCGTCTTGCCCAGGCCGGGAAAGTCCTCGAGCAGCACGTGGCCCCCGGCGAGGACGGCGCTCAGGACGAGCGTGAGGGGTCTGCGCTTCCCGACCACGGCGCGCTCGACCTCGTCGAGGATCCGACCCGCCAGCTCCGAGACGGCGGTCAGGGGGAGCGCGGGAGTGGACGTCACGACGACTCGATTCTGTCGAGCACGAAGGAGAGGTATGCCGGGTCGACCAGGCGCACGTCGGGCGGCTCGGTGACGAGGGCGGCCAGGTCGGGCGGGAGGACATCGTGGGCGAGGTCGGGACGCGCGGTCAGGTCGATGCCGCGCTCACGCACGACCCGGTCGACGAGCACGGCGGCCAGCTGCTGCTGGAGGTCGGAGGCCAGGTGCCTGCGCTGGTCGGGCTGGTGACCAGGGTCGGCGAGCCGCCGTGACAGGGCCACGGTGCGGTGGTCGCCCCCGCGTCCGAGACCCATCGTCGACTGACCCGGGGTCACCCAGGCCTCCCCGTGACTGTCGGCGAACCGGTCGGAGACGTAAGCGAGGACGAGAGTGGCCGCGACGAACAGGGAGGCGATGAGGACCGGGGACGGCTGGACACCCAGCACGACGAGGAACAGCATGAGAACGGCGTACGCCACCACGGCCCGGATGACGCGGGCCCGCCAGACCGGCTGGTCGCGCAGGCGCCAGCGGCTCATGGGGGCTCCTCGACGGAGGGGGACCGGGACGGGTCGGCCACATGGGCCGGCCCCCCCATCAGGGCCCGCTGCCCGGCGACGCGGCGCAGGTCGTCGTGCACGGCGGTGAGCCGGTCGATCGCCTGCTGCCGGTGGGCCTCGGTCAGCGGGTGATGTGAGTAACGCGCCTCCCGGTAGAGCTCGGCCAGAGCGCCCATCGCGTCGGGGGCGATGTCCCAGGTGCGCAGGACTCGGACGGTGTACTCCGCGGACGTCTCGTAGGGCCGGCGCGGTAGCCCGGCGGCCGCGGCGGCCTCTTCGAGGTCGACCCAGCACGCGACGATGGCGTTGCGCGGACTGCCCTCCTGCAGGAGCGCCAACCGTTCGCCGGCCGAGTCGACGAGCTCGTCGGGCACCGCCGGTAGGGCCGTCAGAGGGCGGCGGACGACGGCTCGGGTGGACATCCGCGGGAAGGAACGCCAGGCGTAGCGGGCCAGGAGGGCCAGGACCCATCCGACGAGGACCGCGACGACCAGCTGGATGACGGCGATGACCACCGGCGGCAGGGACGGCAGGCTGTCGAGCGGGGGCAGAACGCCGCCCGCCGACGGTGCGGGCGTCATCGTCGTGGGCGGCGTTGTGCCGGTCAGCAGGACGGACGGCGCAGCGCCCCGCGGCGGCTGGGTGACGACGTCGACGGGGCCGGAGGCGGTAACGACGGCGACCAGGCCCAGCGCGACGACACCGGCCGCGACCGCCCACGGCGTCGGACCGCCGGGCGGCCGAGGCAGCTGGACCTCCCGCACCGGGTGGGCCGGAC